>DMQW01000284.1 GCA_003455565.1 Limisphaerales bacterium | reverse complement strand
GCGTGACGTGTTCGCCGATGACGCAGTAAGGTCCGACCTCGCAGCTTGGCGCAACCTTCGCTTTCGGATGAACAATGGCCGTTGGATGAATCATGAAAATTTTGATTTTGGACTTACGACTTGCGATTTACGCGCCGGTTTTCAAATCGTAAATCGTAAATCATCAATCGTAAATTCTTCAGGCGTCGCGGAGCATGAAGGTGATTTCGGCTTCGCTGACGATTTCGCCGTCCACCTTGCAGATGCCTTGGGCCTTGCCGATTTTGCCGCGCGCCTTGAGCAATTCAATCTCGATCACCAGCACGTCACCCGGCACGACCGGCTTGCGCCATTTCACATTGTCGGCGGCCATGAAATACGCCACTTGATTCGCCGCCTTGATGATTTTCAGCAGCAACACGCCCGCCACCTGCGCCATCGCCTCCAGTTGCAACACGCCCGGCATGATCGGATGCCCCGGAAAATGCCCCGGGAAAAACGGCTCGTTCATCGTCACATTCTTGATGCCCACGATCTTGTTGCCGTCAATTTTCAAAATCCGGTCCACCAGCAGCATCGGCGGGCGATGCGGCAGAAACTTCATCAATTCCTCGATGCTCATCGCGCCATCCGCTGCGGGCAACGGTTCCGGCGCGGGCTTCGTGGGTGGCGGCGGCGCGAACGTCTGCGCCGCGCGCAACGGCCGGCTGACCTGCTCCAAAATTTTCCGCGCCAGCTCGCAATTTCCCGCGTGGCCGGGCCGCACCGCGATGACATGGCCGCGAATCGGTCTGCCGAGCAGCGACAGGTCGCCCACGATATCCAGCATCTTGTGCCGGACAAATTCTTCTGGATACCGCAACGGCTCCGTCGTCAGCACCGCGTCCTCGCGGATGACAATCGCGTTCGCCAGGCTGCCGCCCTTGATCAGATTATTTTTGATGAGATGCTCGATCTCCTCGTAAAAACAAAACGTCCGCGCGTGCGCCAGTTCCTTCTCCCACGTCTTCGGCGTCACTTCCGTGCTGTAAAACTGTGTGAACCGTCCGCCCTTGTCCGCGCTCGTGCAGGTGATCTTGAAATTCTCGTCCGGGAAAATCGTCATCATCGTCTCGCCCACGCATAGTTCAATCGGCTCCGTCGGCGCAAAAAATTCCCGCTTCTCCGGCTGCGCCACGATGCCCGCCGCCTGGATGATTTTGCAGAACTCGCGCGAACTGCCATCGGCAATCGGCGGCTCGTTCGCGTCCAGTTCGATGATCGCATTATCAATTCCATAACCCGCGAGCGCGGCGAGGACGTGCTCGACCGTGTGAACTTTTACATTCCCCTTCGCGAGCGTCGTGGAACGGGTCGTCTCCGAAACATTTTCGATCCGCGCCTCGATCTCCGGCTTGCCGTCGAGGTCCACGCGGCGGAACCGCACTCCGCTGTTGGCGGGCGCGGGCAGAATCGTCATGTTGACCCGGTTCCCGCTGTGCAGGCCGATGCCGGAAAAACTGGCGGGCCGGTTGAGAGTTTGTTGATTCAGCACGCGCAGATTAGACAAAACGCGGGCGTGATTGGCAAGCCGGATGAAACCATTGTCGCTTTAGCGTCCGCTGAATTGACGCCGCCATCACAGTTGTCTAATCTCCGCGCATGGCGAAAAAGACTGACGGACAATCCGTGGCGCGCGGCGTTCACGCCGCTTCAACGTCACCAGCCACGCGCACGGTGAAGCGGGATGAATCCCGCGCTCCGCAAGCCGCCGCACGCCCCTCCGCCCTCCTTGACACCCGCGTCATTTACTGCGGCGACAATCTGGAACAGCTCGCCAAGCTGCCCGACGCCTGCGTGGATTTGATTTACATAGACCCGCCCTTCAATTCCAACCGCAACTACGAGGTGTTTTGGGGCGAAACCAAGGAGAAGCGCGCCTTTGACGACCGCCACGAATCCACCCGCGCCTACATTGACTACATGAGGCCGCGCTGCGTGCAACTGGCTCGCGTCCTCAAAAAGACCGGCAGCTTTTATTACCACTGCGACTGGCACGCCAGCCACTACGTCAAAGTCATGCTCGACCAGATTTTCGGCGAAAATAATTTCGTAAATGAAATTGTGTGGAAGCGCAGCGATGCAAAAAGCGATGTCGGTCAAGGTGCAAAACATTTTGGACGCGTGCATGACAGCATCTTTTATTATGCCGGCGGCGAAGACTATACTTTCAACGCAAAATTCACTCCGCTCCCGCAAACAACAATTGATTCGTGGTATAAACACGTCGAGGAAGGCACAGGCCGACATTACAACAAAGCTGATGTGACGGGGCCGGGAGGTGCTGCGAAAGGCTGTCCGGTTTTCGAGTGGAAAGGCATCACACGCGCATGGCGCTACAGCAAAGCAAACATGGAGCGTTTGGAAAAAGAAGGCCGTCTCGTTTATAGCAAAACTGGCATGGTCTATCAAAAGCGCTACCTTGATGAAAGCAAGGGAGTCTCGTTGAGCAGTTGGTGGGATGATATAGATATGCTCCGTGGTATCAGCAGCGGCGGTGAACGCCTCGGCTACCCAACTCAAAAGCCGTTGAAACTTCTCGAACGTATTATTGAAGTAAGCAGCAACGAAAATGACATTGTGCTGGATGCCTTTTGCGGTTGTGGCACAGCACTCGTCGGGGCGCAGAATTTGAAACGCCAATGGATTGGCATTGATATTTCGCCCACCGCCTGCCGCGTCATGGCCAAACGCCTGCGCGACGTTTGCGGCCTGCCGGAAAGCGAACCGCTCTGGCGTGCTGGACGCGGCTTCGTCGTCCGCGACCTGCCGTGGACGGTGGAGAAGCTACGCGTCATCCCGCCGTTTGAATTTGAGAACTGGGCCGTCATCGCCCTCGGCGGCATCCCGAACAAGGTGCAGGTGGGCGACATGGGCGTGGATGGCCGCATCTTCCCCGTCTCGTCCAGCGCCGCGCCGCGCAAGCAGCAGCCCGGCGAACTCGGCCTGAAAGAACGCTGGTATCCCATCCAGGTAAAACAAAAGGACAAGGCCGGTCGCCCGGACATTGACGCCTTTGAAGCCATGATGATGCGCGAGGATTGTGAGAAAGGCTTCTTCGTGTCGTTCGATTATTCGTCGGATGCGTTGCAGGAGATCGAATCGTTCTTCAAGCGCAGCCACAAAGTCATCGTCGCCCTGACCGTGCAGGAAATCCTCGACGAGCACATTGCGAAGAAGCTGGCGTAATCATGGCTGCAATCGCTAAACCAATGAGTGCCAAAACAGATGCCAAATCTTTGATAAAATTTTTGGACAACGAAATTTGGCATCTGCGGTGTGTCTACGCTACTTACGCTCATTTGTATGGCAGCGATTCCGATACTCGAAAGCTTATGTCGGATTCAGATGCGGCATTTTTTAGTGATTTATACATAGTTTATCTCCACTACATTTCTGTTGGTGTATCAAGATTACTTGATCCCGAGGAAACACTGGGAAAACCAAATCTCACTATTTTCAAGCTGATTGCAACGCTCAAATCAGATGGACATCCGGAAGTAGAAAAATTGCACCAACGCCTTTCAGACATTAAAAAAAGGGCATACAACTTCACCGACCCCAGAAAGCAACTTGTAGCGCACCTTGATTATAAAGCGCATTGCATAGAACCAGGCACAAGACCCATTCCTTCTTTTACTAAAGATGAGTTTGAAGAGTTTTACAAAGATACTGGACAACTGATGAATGACATTCGAGCCATCATTGGAATGCCGCCATTTTTGTATAATCTCGGCATAGTCGGCGGACACAGCTGCGGAAGAAAATTGCTCCACCGCCTTAAAACAGCATCCGATCATATAGCAAGCAAAGCGTCATAGAAACCGTAATGCCCCTCATCAAATGCCACGAATGCAGCGGACAGGTCAGCGACCATGCGCGGACGTGTCCGCATTGCGGCGCACCGGTCATCGTTGCCTTGACGGCGCAGGAAATCCCGGACGAGCAGACTGCGAAGAGATTTGTATGATAGATTCTCAACGAAGATTAGAAATTTTGCGCAATGCGGCGGAAACCGGCGACATCTTGTTGCTTGGTTATTCCGGTGGTTCAATATGGGTTCGTGCCGGCAAGGTGGATTTGGGCGATGAAACAGACCGTGGAGACCAAGCACTGTATGTTGATGAACTTCGCGCAATGATGGTGGAAAGTTTGGTGGAGCAGCGTGGAAAGGATTATTTCCGTCTTACAGGTGCTGGATTTACTGCCGCGAAAAAAGCTCTTGGCAAAATAAATCCGCAGGAAACGTCAACAACTGAACTTGTTGAAATTGTAAAGGAACATTTGCCGCCCAAACATCATTGGTCTCTCGCGCCTTTGTTTTGGGTCACGGTAGTGATAATGTTATTAACTGCCGTTTTGGTATGGATTGGATGGCTTGCGTTAAAACATTAATTCGGCCTTCTCCCCCCGAGGAGGAAAATTATCCGCCGTCCCCTGGAAAATCCGCGCGTGGGATGGGAATTGATATTTCGCCCATGCCTGTGCGTCATGGCCAAACGCCTGCGCGACGTTTGCGGCCTGCCGGAAAGCGAACCGCTCTGGCGCGCCGGACGCGGCTTCGTCGTCCGCCCTTGATTTGTAGGAGACGAGGTGACGAGTCTCATTTCAAATTCCGATCCGGGGTTTTCAGTTAGAGCCTCCTCACGTCGGCTCCTACGTCATGGAGGATTTGAGAACTGGGCCGTCATCGCCCTCGGCGGCATCCCGAACAAGATGCAGGTCGGCGACATGGGCCGCCGCATCTTCCCCGTCTCCTCCAGCGCCGCCCCGCGCAAGCAGCAGGAAGGCGAACTCGGCCTGAAAGAACGCTGGTATCCCAT
>DMQW01000285.1:4900-5381 GCA_003455565.1 Limisphaerales bacterium | reverse complement strand
GGTTTGTTTTTGACAATTCATGCAATCAAGCTCCGGCCTATAAAAAGCAGACCGCTAAATCAGGACATGCTCGATTTCTTTGAAAAGCATTCTCTATTGGATATTTACTACGACTTGGCGAGAGAAAACAGTAATGCCCTTGATGCGCACAGATTGGAAACCGAAAAGAAGCATAAAATCATCGTTAGAGCATTTTCCCTGATACAACTAACGCTGATTGCGCTGGTGGAACTATTTATCATGTTTTGCTTGTATTCTTGGACGTGAAATGCAAAATAATTTCATATGCAAAAGCCAGATGTAAACGATCCAGCACCGGTTACGGCACAAGTCATAGCACAACCTGCGATGCCGGCGGAAACGCCACAACCTACGCCACAAGCCGTGAGCAATGCGCTGAACCCTGACAAAACAGTTAAAGTGCCAGAATATGCCATGTGCATGGCTGGAGACGCCACGCCCATAAAGGATGTTCTTCACG
>DMQW01000285.1:4173-4607 GCA_003455565.1 Limisphaerales bacterium | reverse complement strand
GTCTAAGCAAGAGACTCAACCGCTGTCGCAACCGCAAAAAATACAACAGACTGTTCAAACCCAGCCTGTAAAAGTGGAAGCAAAGCCACAGGCAAGAGCTTCACAACCAGACAAAAATGTTGAAGTGCCAAAATATGTTTGCTCCGCCAACGAACGCCCAGAGGACTAGTGAAAATATGCCTCCAAAAAATTCAAATCAGCAGCCTCAAAAGCAACCGCAGAATGTTCAATCTCCTGCAAAGGTTCAAGTGCAGCCGACAGCGCCAAAACCTGATAAGGACATTGCTGTTCCAAAATACGACCTGCTTACCAAAAGCTACGACCCCGCAAAATTGACAAAACGGTAGGTTAGTTTGCCGAACGTCCTCCCTCAACCCGGACTTCTCCCCACGAAGCTGGAGAATCGTCCGTGTCCCCTTGAAAATCCGCGCGCC
>DMQW01000285.1:1951-3949 GCA_003455565.1 Limisphaerales bacterium | reverse complement strand
AAAATCCGCGCGCCGGGATTGGCATTGATATTTCGCCCATGCCTGTGCGTCATGGCCAAACGCCTGCGCGACGTTTGCCCCTGCCGGAAAGCGAACCGCTCTGGCGCGCCGGACGCGGCTTCGTCGTCCGCGACCTGCCGTGGACGGTGGAGAAGCTGCGCGTCATCCCGCCGTTTGAATTTGAGAACTGGGCCGTCATCGCCCTCGGCGGCATCCCCAACAAGGTGCAGGTCGGCGACATGGGCGTAGATGGCCGCTTCGCGTTAATTCGATTGCGCGATGGCAGCCAACGGCGACCGAAAACCTACTGGCAGCAATTTGGGTTGCCCGCTGCGTTGCGGATTTTCCTGCCACTCCTTTTCCCAATCAGCCAGCGACGGCACGGTGACTTCGGCATGTTTCGAGCAGGCGTAACAGCGTCTTGTGTTGTCACACGACTTGATGCAGGGCTGTGCGCGACGAAGGCAGGGGAGTGGAGTGCGGGCTTTATATCTTCAGGCAATTCTTTGGTAGGGTTACACCCCATGGCACCCCATGGCAACTTGCACTACGGTTGAGCTGAAAATAAAACATAAAACAAACAAAATTATGAACCAATACAAAAATCCAACTTGGTGGACCAATGAAAATGATTCCGCATGGGAACGCACTAAAGCCGCGTTTAAGCGGGATTGGGATCAAACCAAGCATGATATGGGTGGGAAGCAACCGGATACAGATCAACACGTCTCCGATACTGTAAAGCAAGCTTCCGGCAAGGAAATCATTCCGCCGCGCGGCCTACCTGCTTGGGACAAAGCCGAGCCAGCCTACCGCTTTGGTTATGGCGCTCGTTCATATTACGGCAAAAAATATTCCAAATGGGATGACCAGTTGGAAAACGAATTGAAGCGCGACTGGCAAACTACCAATCCTGATCGTAAATGGAATGACGACAGGGAATACATTCGGAATGGCTGGATCTACAAGGAATAATCACGATCTCCGGGAATTCTGTAAACCAACAGCCGACCTTAAAAAAGACCGGCTGTTTTAGTTTGCACGTTGCGTTGTGAAATTTTTCTCCCATTCCTTTTCCCAATCATCCAGCGACACACGGTGACTTCCGCGTGTTACGAGCAGGCATGATGCACCGCCTTGGAGTTGTGTCCCAACGCCTGCGGTGCGAACCGCTCCGGGTAGCCGCGCTGAAATCATCGTTTCGGAGTCATCGCTTTCAGCAGCAACTTGGGATGACAGATTTGCACCGGCAGCAGATCGGCAGCTTCAAATTGAACCCGCAGCGGGATTTCCTCGATGTCCAGCAAGTCGGCATCGCTCGTCGCCAGCGCGGGAATACCCGCCAGCGCCGTTTCCGCCAGAATCAGCCCGTCATTGAATTCGCCTTCCGGCAGCAGCCCCAGCCGCATCAGCTTTTCGGAAAATTGCTCCGTGATGCCGTGGCCCAGGATTTCAAATCAAACGGCGTCAGTCCCCAGGCGCGCATCTGTTGCAGGGCTTTCAAGGCCAGCGGGGTTTCGGCGCATTGCTTGACGAGGGCGTAATACGTCAATTCCTGAATGACCGTGGGCGGGACGACCAGGGAATAGCCGCGCTCCTGATAAACTTCGCGGAAGGCATGGGCGAAATCCTTTTCCGCCGCCAAGTCGAACAACAGGTTAGTGTCCAGCGCCAACAGTTTCTTTTGTGCCGGTGCCGCCATAAATAATCTGCATCCCGCGCTTGAAAAGGTCTTCGCGCTGGCGTTCCGTCAGCTTGTTGGCTTCGGAGCGCACCCGCTTGGCCGCTTTCGTTCCAGCAGTGTTTTCTGGATAAACGAAGTTTTTTGGTTGGCTGGCCTTGTTGCTCATTGTTGCAGGTTCAGTCTTCCACAAATCAGGCTTGCTGTCCACCGGTTTCAATTTGCCTGGGCGGTAGTTGCGAGCAGCGGACGGTAGTTCACCGGCACCAGCTTCGGCGAGGCGTTGCGTTGCGGTTTTTCTCCCATTCCTTTTCCCA
>DMQW01000285.1:460-1766 GCA_003455565.1 Limisphaerales bacterium | reverse complement strand
TCTCCCATTCCTTTTCCCAATCAGCCAGCGGCGGCACGGTGACTTCCGCGTGTTTCGAGTCGGCCTGATGCCCCGCCTTGGAATTGTGACCCAACGCCGGCTGCGCGAACCGCTCCGGTCAAATCAGGATGCTACCGAAGTGAATTGCGAATTGAACTGCGCGCCGGCGGGTTTATGATGCAGCGAAATGTCCGCCCAATTCACCACCGCTGAAATCGCAAAACTGCTCCAGGGCGAAGTCCTCGGCGATGCCGCCGCCACGCTCACCGGCTTCGCCATGGCCGACCGCGCCCAACCCGGCGACCTTACTTTTGCCGAGACGGAAGAATATTTTGCCATCGCCGAAAGCAGCGCCGCCACCGCCATCATCGCCGACGCGCGGTTCAGCTCGACGAAGAAAATTCTCATCCGCGTGCCGAATGCCCGCATCGCCTTCGCCAAAACTCTCGTGCTGTTTTTTCCTGAACCGAAATTTTCCGCCGGCATCCACGCGACGGCTGTGGTCGCGGCTTCGGCGCAAATTGATCCGTCTGCGCACATCGGCCCGCATTGCACCGTTGGTGAACGTGTGAAGATCGGCGCGGATTGCGTTTTGCAGGCCGGCAATTTTATCGGCGAAGATTCCACGCTCGGCGACGAAACTCATTTATTTCCGAACGTCACCATTTATCCGCGCACCGAAATCGGCCGGCGCGTCCGCATTCACGCGGGCACCGTCATCGGCTCGGATGGTTACGGCTATGTTTTGGACGGCGGCGTTCACCGCAAAGTTCCGCAGATCGGCAACGTCATCATCGGCGACGACGTGGAGATCGGCGCGAATGCGACCGTGGATCGCGGCGCGCTCGGCGCGACGGTCATTGGCAAGGGCACGAAAATTGACAACCTCGTGCAGATCGCCCACAACGTGCAGATCGGCGAACATTGCATCATCATCGCGCAGGTCGGGATCGCCGGCAGCGCGAAGCTGGGCAACTACGTCGTGCTCGCCGGGCAGGCCGGCATCGGCGGCCATCTGAAGCTGGGCAATCAAGTGACCATCTGCGCGCAATCCGGCGTGATGACGGACGTTCCCGACGGCGAAAAATGGCTCGGCGCACCCGCGCAGCCGGACAAACAATTCAAACGCCAGGTCATCGCCATCCAGCGGCTGCCCGACCTGCTCAAGAAAGTTGCCAAGTGGGAAAAGCAACTTGGTTTGAAATCGGAAGAGTAAAAGGCCTCAAAAAAAACTGTTGTAGCGGCGCTCGGTGAGCGCCGCTGGCCGCTGGATTTTCAGAAAACCACGGCGGTCACAGACCGCCGC
>DMQW01000285.1:0-240 GCA_003455565.1 Limisphaerales bacterium | reverse complement strand
CGTTAAAGATTTTTAACCGTTCGCAATTTTTTGGACGATCAATCCGGCGGCGGCGAAACCGAACGTGCCGGTCACAAACGTCGCCGAGCCAAGCCCGCCGTTGCAATTCAGCCGCGCGCCTTCATCCGCCTCCGGGCGCGTCCCGCACACCGAACCGTCCGGCTGGGGAAACACGGTTTTCTCGACTGAATACACACACGGAATGCCCATCGCCAGCCGCTCGGCGGGAAAATGATGTTC
>DMQW01000405.1 GCA_003455565.1 Limisphaerales bacterium | reverse complement strand
TCCGCAATCCGCAATCCGCAATCACCGACGCCGCTGCTCAACGTCCCTTTGCGCCTCGTCGGCGTCGTCGGCAAACTTTATGTGCTGTTGGAATCGGATCCCGGACTTGTTCTGCTCGACCAGCACGCGGCGCACGAACGGATTTTGTTCGAGCAAATGCTCACGCGATTGGAGCAAAATAATCTCGCGCCGTCGCAAAAATTATTATTGCCGGAGACGATTGAACTGCCGCCGCGCGACGCGCAGTTTTTGCGCGAACAACTCGCCGCACTTACGCGACTCGGCGTCGGCTTGAGCGAATTCGGCGAGCGGACGTTTCTGCTCGACGCGCTGCCGCCGTTCGTGAAGGTGCCGGACACGCGCCGGTTTATTTTCGACCTCGTGGACGAATTGCGCGCCGCCGGACGCGAGGTGAATCTCGCGCGTCTCGGCGAACACACAGTCGCCAAGACCGTCTGCCGCCACGCCGTGAAGGCCAACGACCCGCTCGGCGGCGCGGAACTGGAAAATCTCGTCGAGGATTTGCGCCGCTGCGCGATGCCCTACACCTGTCCGCACGGCCGCCCGACGTTGATTGAAATGAACTATCGCGAACTGGAGAAAAAGTTTGGCCGGACGCAGTAAGTTTTTCCAAGACTTGCTCAATGCCATTGGCCGGCATATAATCACATTATGAGTTTTGAGCAGCTTAAACATGAAGTGGCTCTGCTGAACGGCGAGGAGCAGGCTAAACTCATTTCCTACACGCTTCAGTTGCGTTACGCGCAGGATGCCAGTTATCGCCGCGAAGTCACCGACCGGCTTAACGATGCGGATAAATCTCACTGGCTGACACCGGACGCATTTGAACGCCGTCTCGACAACAATTGAGGCTCATGCAGCCTTACGCAGTCTATATCAACGAAGCCGCTTTAGGCTCTGTGCCTCGTTCGGGCCTGCAACGCGAGAAAGTGATGAACTTCATCCGTTTCCTTGCAGATAATCCAAATACAACGGGAGATTTTTCAGAGCCTGACGACGCGCACAGAACCGTTCAGGTGAAAATCATTGGCCGCCATGCCGTGACGTTTTGGGCCGACCACGCAGTTTCAGAAATCAAAGTCACGCACATCAAATCAGCAGACAAGTGATTTTGCCGCCCGGCCGCCCGACGCTGATTGAAATGAATTACCACGAACTGGAGAAAAAGTTTGGCCGGACGCAGTAATTAAATTTGGCGGTGGCCGGGAAATTGCCGGGTTGCCAATTTCAACAACGGAGTTAGATTATGACCGATGAAACTGCGAACCGACTTGCTCGAACACCTGACAACGGAAGACCTGCGTCAGGCGGCGATGGGCTCGGCTCACCGTTACAAACCCGAGCCGCTTTTCTCAAAAACTGGGACTGGCTCGCTGTCGTCAGCATCAACCGAGGAGCGTGCGAAAGAAGTCGCGCACAGCATGGAACTAACTCGGAAACTGGAGCGGCGTGCGCAGCGGACTGGGAAAAGCTCCGCTTCGAAACGCTGACGCTGGGCGAAACCCTCGACCGTCTCCGCGCCTATCACCGCCGCGCCCCGTTTCTTTTCTTCAACGGAAACACTTTCGCCACCATCGGGCGCGAACTCGCGCTCGCGCTGTTCAGCGACCTTCATCCCAGCCGCAAACGGGAAGTTTCCTCGGTGATCGGCCATTACATTGCCGGCGTGCTTGACCGCGAGAGCATGGTCGGCATTGTTGAAAGCCTGTGCGCAACGGCAGAATTCAAAACCGGCGACCGTGTGAAAACTCTGCGCGGCTCCACCAGCGGCGTCATCCTGAAAATCCTTGGTGACGGCAGGATTGTCTGGCAACCGGACGGCACAAAATCCGAACTGACCGCGCTGCCGGAAAGTTTGCTGCGGGAAAATTAAATTGAAATGAAGCATTGCGAAAATCGGGCGGAACTGGAAAATCTCGTCGAGGATTTGCGCCGCTGCGCGATGCCCTACACCTGTCCGCACGGCCGCCCGACGCTGATTGAAATGAATTACCGCGAACTGGAAAAGAAATTTGGCCGCACGCAGTGAAAATATTTTCAATATGAAAAGACTTTTGCCGTGGTCGAATCTTTCTTTGGAGGAGCTTCAATCATTTTACGAAAATGCTGAACTTAAAAGTCAACTTGACGGCTACAAACAGAAAGTTTTCTTTCCACCCAAGATTCCCAAAGCCTGCTTTGACAGCCAAGACCACGCAATACAATTGCTGATTGTAAAATGTTTGGGCTATAAACGAAAAGACAACGGAGGTGGCACGCTTGGCGATATTCCGTATGACGCCGACCATATGTTTTTAATGAAGGTTGAATCTGCCGGTTCGGTTTTCGCTGTCCGGGGATTATTGCCCTACATCAGAAATCTTTGGGAGTCGGACAGTCCTTATCAATCCGAAGCCCACTTGAATCGTTTTTTGATTCGTTTAGGCCGTGCGCTTGCAACAAAGAAAAAGCGCAAGATAGATACTAATGTCCCCGACTGGCTTCACAATGTTGACCAAACCGAACGATTTATTGTTGAAGGATGGTGCAAAAGGATTGTTGTTGATGGAGAACAATGGCCGCCACTTTGTTGTTTTACCACTCCAGCACTTGTAAAATTTTTGAGGCTTTGCAACGTCAAACACTGCAAGCTCGGTAAAAAGAATTCCCGAACGATTGAAAAGGCGATTCAACGACTTGGCTTGGTCAGAATTCCGCGAAGCCGAGTAAATTTTGTCGAAAAGCGATTGGGACAATTTTTCTTTGGATAATTATGCGACAGCAGACCGAACACCTGTTTGTCGCACAACATTTTTGAGGTTCAGATAATGTTTGAGCATGAAAGTTCGCGAAGCTATCAAAGTCATTGAAGACGACGGCTGGTATCTTGACCGCACGCGCGGGAGCCATCGCCAATACAAGCATCCGCAAAAGCGCGGGCTGGTGACGATTGCCGGAAAGCCCAACGACGACCTTGCGCCCGGCACAAAAAACAGTATCCTGAAACAGTCAGGACTGAAATGAGCCGCTATCTCGTCATCATCGAAAAGACGAACACGGGCTTTTCGGCGTATTCGCCGGATTTGCCGGGTTGTGTCGCCACCGGCGGTTCGCGCCAGGAAGTCGAACAGGAAATGCACGACGCCATCGAGTTTCACATTGAAGGTTTGCGTCTGGC
The DNA here is from genome assembly GCA_003455565.1 of Limisphaerales bacterium. Lineage (GTDB taxonomy): Bacteria > Verrucomicrobiota > Verrucomicrobiia > Limisphaerales > UBA11358 > UBA11358. Next base: position 4,049 of record DMQW01000405.1, on the reverse strand, counting down.
CGGTGAAGAAGTTCCCGAACCGCAATCACAAGCGTCGTATTGTGAAGTCGCAACCTGATTCAAATTCCTCTGACAATCTTCGTCAGGATGCCTGTCCCATTTCCACCGAAAACATTTCCGGCGAGCATTGGCGGTTTTGTCTGCAATGCGGGCATGAGTTGATCAACGAGAAGTGCAAGCTGCGTTGTCCGCGCTGCCATTATTTCATGAGCTGCTCGGATTTCGATTTCGCCGGGTGAAGACGCGAATTGCGCGAATTAACGCTAATTTTTCAAAACGGATATTCCATTCGCGACAATTCGCGGAATTCGCGTCAAAACAGAAATTTCTTCGTGTTCATCCGTGTTCATTCGTGGTTAAATCTTCGCGCCCATGAACGAGTGGAACATCCAGTCCCGCGCCCACGCCTGCGAGGCATGCGGCCAGCCGTTTGCCGGCCAACAGCCGTATCACACGCTGCTGCTCGACGAGCCGGCGGCCTTGCGACGTTCGGACGTCTGCGAGCCGTGCTGGCAGAAACAGTCCGCCGCCGCCGCGCGCCGCCGCGCCGGTTTCATCTCGCACTGGCAGGGAATTTTTGAAGTGCCGCCGCCGGTGGTGGACGCCATCCAGAAGGAGACCGCCGAGACGGTGCTGCGCAAGCTCATTGAACAAAACGAGCCGCGTTATGCGCCCGCCGCGTATATCCTCGCCGTGATGCTCGAACGCAAACGCATCCTCAAGGTGAAGGAACAAATCATCCGCGACGGCCAGCGCGTGTTCATTTACGAGCAGCCGAAGACCGGCGACATTTTCACCATCGCCGACCCGGCATTGCACCTCAATCAGCTCGAAGAAGTCCAGCGCGACGTGGCGCAATTGCTCGAACACGGTTTGAATCCGCCGCCGGTTGCGAACGAAACGCCGGGGCTAGTCGCGGAGGAAAATTCTGTCGCCGAAAACGAAACTGCCATTGTTCAAAAGTGAAAACATCGAACATCGAACATTCAACACCGAACATACAAAGAATGTCCGGCCGCCGAAAAATTGGATGTTCGATGTTGGATGTTCGATGTTGGATGTTCCCCAAGTAATTCATGGTCGAACTTGCCGCGCTCCAACAACGTCTCGGTTACACCTTCCGCGACGAAAGCCTGCTCCGTCTCGCGCTCACGCACCCGTCCATCGCGCATGAGCAGAACAATCCCACGCCGCACAATCAGCGGCTGGAATTTCTCGGCGACTCGGTGCTGGGCGTCGTCCTCACACGCGAGCTTTACAAAAAATTTCCCGATGCCGATGAGGGCGTGCTCACCAAGTCGCGCGCGAAACTCGTGAACAGCCAGTCGTTGTCTGAACACGGACGCGCGCTGGGTCTCGGCGCCCATTTGATATTGAGCCGGGGCGAGGAAAACACCGGTGGCCGTGAACGCGCATCCACGCTGGCGGATGCGTTTGAGTCGTTGCTCGGCGCGATTTTTTTGGACGGCGGTTTTGAGGCGGCGCACGGATTTGTTTTGCGCGAATTCAGCGCCAAGTTCGGCGAACTGGGCGGATTGCCCGGCATCGAAAATCCGAAGGGCGAATTACAGGAGCTGCTCCAGTCGCGCTCGACGAATGCGCCGGAATACCAGCTTGTTTCCGCGAGCGGCGCCGATCACGACCGCGATTTTGAATGTGCCGTGCTGCACGACGGCGCGGAACTGGCGCGCGGCCGCGGCAAAAGCAAAAAAGCCGCCGAGAGCGATGCAGCTCTGGCGGCGTTGAAAAAATTGCGGGAAACTTCTTGATGGTAGGGACAGCGCACTATCACTCCTCCACACAACCCCAAATGTGTCAACCATGTCATGAGTCTAAAGTGTCAGGGATGTAATGAGTCCGTGCCCAGCGCGGCGTCCCTACCTTATTTACTCGTCCAGAAAAGTCAGCTTCACGCTTTCCTTCGGTTTGGAAAAACTGTCGAGCAAGGTCGGCGCGTTTGGATTTGTCGCGGGAGAAATTTCTTTTTTCGTTTCCGCCGCCACCGGTTCGAGCGCGGAACGCAGCGCGCCTTCGACGAGCTGGGCGCAATGGATTTTCATCGGCGGCAACGGACCAAGTTCGCCGGCGAGTTCTTCGGTCTTGAGCGCGAGTGCTTCCTCGGCGGTTTTGCCTCGGATCAATTCCGTCGCGAGGCTGGCCACGGCGATGGCGGTTTCGCAGCCGAAGGATTGGAACGTCGCGCGGTCAATGACCCGCTTGCCGTTCTGCTCCTTGAACTTCACCCACAGCCGCAGCATCTCACCGCAATCCGCGTTGCCGACCGTGCCGATGGAGTCCGCTCCCGCCATCTCGCCCATGTTTTGCGGATTGGCGAGCGCAGCTTGAATGCGTTTTTGTAAATCTTCGGTCACAATTTTCAATACCTTGGCACATTGCGGTCAATTTCATCCGACCACGCGGTGATGCCGCCTTTGACGCTCTTGACGTATTTGAATCCCTGTTGCCGCAAAAAGCCCAGTGCCTTCATCGAGCGCACGCCCGCCTTGCAGTGCAGATAATACTGCGTGTTTGGGTCAAGCTCAGTGAAGCGGCTATGCAATTCGCTCAACGGCAGCAACGGCACGCCCGCGACTTTCGCGATCTCGTATTCGTCCGGCTCGCGCACGTCCACGACCTTGATGCCGAGGCCCGGATTATCCAGCGCCTTTTTCATGTCCTGCACGGTGACTTCATCAGGATTTCCAACATTCTCCGGCTCCGGCACGATGCCGCAGAACGTTTCGTAATCAATCAATTCCTTGATCGTCGGATGATCGCCGCAAACGGGACACGCCGGATCGCGGCGCAATTTCAATTCGCGGAACTTCATGTCGAGCGCGTTGAACAACAGCAATCGTCCGACAAGTAAATTTCCCTTGCCGATGGCGAGCTTCAAAATTTCCGTCGCCTGAATGCAGCCGATGATGCCGGGCAACACGCCGAGCACGCCGCCTTCCGCGCAGCTTGGCACCATGCCGGGCGGCGGCGGTTCAGGATAGAGACAGCGGTAGCAAGGTCCGCCCAGATGAGGCGCGAACACGCTCGCCTGTCCCTCGAAACGAAAAATCGAGCCATAGACATTCGGCTTTTTGAGTAGGACGCACGCGTCGTTCGTAAGATAGCGCGTCGGGAAATTATCCGTGCCGTCCACGACGATGTCGTAAGGCCGGATGAGGTCGAGCGCGTTTTCGCTCGTGATGCGCGTGTTGTGGATGACGACTTCGCAATTCGGATTGATGCCGTGAATGGTTTCCTTCGCCGACTCGGCCTTGGAACGGCCCACGTCCGCGTCCGTGTGGAGAATCTGCCGCTGCAAGTTGGAATAATCCACCGTGTCGAAATCCACGATGCCGATCTTGCCGAGACCGGCAGCGGCGAGATACATGGCGATGGGCGAGCCGAGGCCGCCCGCGCCGATGCACAGCACGCTGGCGGCCTTGATTTTCTTTTGGCCAGCCAGACCGACTTCGGGCAGAATCAGGTGCCGCGAGTAACGGCGAATTTCGTCATTGTTCAATTCCATAATCAAAGGGAAAGTATAGTAGTGCAGCGGTGAAAGAAATCAAGTCGGGCAATTCCAACCGAATGAAATCTAATTCTACTAGACAAATTAAAAGACGAGGAGTATCAATTTTAATGCCATTAGGCTGAAAAAATTAACCAAAAATTCTGGAAAGAAATTATTATGCAACATTGTCAAAACCTCGGAGGCAATTCTGGCGTTTCAGGATATGAAATCGGAAGCGACTCCATAACAGTTCAATTCAAACCTACGCCGAAACTTGAATTTTCCAATGTTTAACGTGCCGGTCAAAACTAACACCGCTTTCGTAAAAATTATTTACATCCGAGTATTGAAAGAAATGAAAACGGTTTGCGTGCTGTCGAAATGGTGAGTCCTGCAAATAACGTCTGAATAAACCGGCTTCTTCTTCGCCAGGTCCGACAATGTATAATTCGGTGTGAAATCGCTCTGGAATTTTCAATAATCGGAGCAAACCATCTTTGACTTTCGTGCTATGTTCCACTTCAAAAGCGTAACATGGGTA
>DMQW01000423.1:6576-6719 GCA_003455565.1 Limisphaerales bacterium | reverse complement strand
TGCCACCCGCATTTCGACCAGTCCGGCCGGATCGCCGTCGTCCACAACGGTGTCATTGAAAATTACGACGCGCTCAAACAAAAGCTGCTCAAGGCCGGACACAAATTCAAATCCGACACCGACACCGAAGTTCTCGCGCACCT
>DMQW01000423.1:0-6367 GCA_003455565.1 Limisphaerales bacterium | reverse complement strand
GACACCGAAGTTCTCGCGCACCTTATCGGCGACTGCTACGAAAAACGGCGCGGAAAAAATGGCGCGAACGGCGACCCGCTCACGCAGGCCGTTTGCGACGCGCTCCGCGAAGTCATCGGCACTTATGGGATCGCCGTGGTTTGCGCGGACAATCCAGATTTGATTGTCGGCGCGCGGCGCGGTTCACCGCTCATCATCGGCATCGGTATCGGCGAGAATTTTCTGGCGAGCGACGCCAACGCCATTGTCGCCCATACGCGAAAAGTGGTTTATTTGAACGACTACGACGTGGCGACGATCACGCCGGAACGCTTCGACGTTTTGAACCTCGGCGCGGACACGGCGAAAGTTCAGATCAGCAACATCGAGTTCAGCCAGGAGGACGCCGCGCGCGGCAAGCACGCGCACTTCATGCTCAAGGAAATTTTTGAGCAGCCGCAAACGGTGGAAAATGCGTTGCGCGGCCGCATTGATCTGGCGGGCGCAACGGCGAAGTTCGGCGGATTGAACCTGACGGAAAAGGAATTGCGTTCGATTGACCGCATCATCATCGCTGCCAGCGGCACAAGCTGGCACGCGGCGCTCGTCGGCGAGTATTTGATCGAGGAATTCGCGCAGATTCCGGTCGAGGTCGAGTTCGCGCATGAATTTTGTTACCGCAATGCGCCGCTCGAAAAAAACACCGTGCTGCTCGTCCTCTCGCAATCCGGCGAAACGGCGGACACACTGGCGGCGCTGCGCGAGGCGAAGCGGCGCGGTCATCGTGCGCTGGCCATCGTCAACGTCGTCGGCAGCAGCATCGCGCGCGAATCGGACGGCGGCATTTATATGCACGCCGGGCCGGAGATCGGCGTCGCTTCGACCAAAGCCTTCGTTTCCACGCTCACGGTGTTGTCGCTGCTCGCATTGCATCTGGGGCGGATGCGAAATCTTTCGGCGAATCGCGCATTGGAAATTCTGCACGCGCTCGAAGCCGTGCCGAAACAAATCGAATCCATCCTCGCGCAAAATAATTCGCTGAAAAAAATTGCGCGCAAATATGCGAAGGTAAACGACTTTTTCTTTCTCGGACGCGGCTACACGTTTCCGATTGCGCTCGAAGGCGCGCTGAAGTTGAAGGAAATTTCCTACATCCACGCCGAGGGTTATTCGGCGGCGGAGATGAAGCACGGGCCGATTGCGCTGATTGACGCGCAGACGCCGACGGTTTTTCTCGTGCCGCAGGATTCGATGTATGACAAAACGATGGCGAACCTGGCGATGATCCGCGCGCGCAAAGGTCCGATCATCGCGCTGGCGACGGAAGGCGACAAACAGATCAAGAAGGTGGCCGACGACGTGATTTATCTGCCGAAAACGCTGGAGCCGCTTTATCCGATTCTGGCGACCGTGCCGCTGCAATTGTTTGCGTATCACATCGCCGTCGCGCGCGGCTGCGACGTGGACAAGCCGAGGAATCTGGCCAAGAGTGTGACAGTGGAGTGATAAATATGGTCACGAGTTTAGCGTTTGAAGCAAAGAGTGGGTTTGCCCAGGCCGGTGATACATGGTGTTTTCTGCGGTAATTTTAGCTGCACAGCAGATAAATAATTGTATCAGTTTGAAAATGATGGGGTGTGGCCTTGTCTCCATTCTGACGGACAAATGAATATTTTAGCTCGTGCTCCTGGCCCAGCGTGCTGCCGGTGTCAATAGTTTCTCCGGCACCCGGTGCAAAACAAACACCGCTAGACGACACACCAGAATCAATCTTTCCCTCGAAACAAGTCACCTTGATTTTCAATCGTGCGGGCAACTGGTTGGTCGAATTTTGAGCGGATGCGCAAAATGTCAGCCCGACCAAAACGATTGAAAGTAAAAGTGTTTTCAAGGCGTTGGACTTGTCGAATTACCCGGCAGCGGTGCGGCGGACGCTTCTTCATTCTTCATTTTCAATTCTTCATTCAACTGAAGTTGTTCCGGTGCCGCCGTCGCCAGACCCGCATCCGTCGTGACCGGTGCGGGCGGACGCTCAATTTTAATCCGGCGCAATTCATCCGCCGCCGGCAAATCTTCCAGACCGCGCAGACCAAAATATTCCAGGAACAGCGGCGTGGTGCTGTAAAGCGCCGGACGACCGACCACTTCCGCGCGGCCGCTCTGCTCGACGAGGCCGCGTTCGAGCAACGTCTGCATCGTGCCATCCACGTTCACACCGCGCACCTGCTCGACTTCCGCCCGCGTGACCGGCTGGCGATACGAAATGATGGCCAGCGTTTCCAACGCCGCCTGCGAGAGCCGCGAGGGCCGGACTTTTTCGCCGACCAGCACGCGCAACCACGGTGAAAATTCCGGCTGCGTGACGAACTGCCACGCGCCCGCGACGCACACGAGCCGGTAGCTGCGCGCAGCGGTTTCGTGTTCGCGCGCGAGTTCTTCCAGCGCGGCGGTCACATCGTCGTCTTTGACTTTCTTGAGCGACTTGGCCGTTTCATCCGCGTCCTCGGCGATGGCGGCGGCGGCAAAAATGTCGCGAAGTTCCTTCACGCTCACCGGTTTTTGCGCGGAGAACAGCAGCGATTCCAAAATGAATTTTAATTCCATGCGAAAAATTATTGCGGATTGGGGATTGCGGATTGCGGATTATTTTCAACCGCCGCCGGAGGTTCAGTTGCCGCCGGCGTTTTGGCTGGCGGAACAATTTGCTCGGCGCGGCTGATTTCGATTTCCGCGAACGGCTCTGGCTGGACGCAGACGAGCTGCTTGAGCCGGATCAATTCCAGCAGCGCGAGAAAGGTGCAGACCACTTCGGAACGGTTCGCCGCGCTTTCAAATAATTCCGCAAAACGCACGCGGCCACGCTCGGTGATGGTTTTGAGGACGAATTCAATTTTTTCGCTGACCGTCCATTTATCCTCGTAAATCTCGCTGGTGCCAGCTTCCTTTTCCGCCAGCCGCTTGAGCACCACATTGACGGCATTAAGCAGGTCAAAAATGGTGACTCCCGGTTTCGCCGGCGCGGCGGCGGTTTCAAATTCAATCTTGCCCGGCACGCGCGGAAAAATATTTTCCTGGGTGGCTTCGAGCGTCTGGAGTTTCGCGGCGGCATCCTTGAATTTTTTATATTCGACGAGCTGGCGGATCAGTTCCCAGCGCGGGTCTTCGCCTTCGTCCTCGGCTTCGACGATCGCCTGCTGTTCGACGGGCAGCAGTTCGCGGCTCTTGATATACATGAGCGTCGAGGCCATCACGAGAAATTCACCGGCGACCTCCAGGTCGAACTGCCGCATGAGGTCAATGTATTCGACGAACTGCATGGCGAGCCTGGTCAGGTTGACTTCATAAATGTCCACCTCCTCCTTCTTGATAAGATAAAGGAGCAAATCGAGTGGTCCCTCAAAGACCTCGAACTGGACTTTGTATTCAGCCATGAAACGCGGGCGAATCGTAAATTGAAGCGGGCGGCTTGGCAACGGCAGAACGTCCCGGCCTCCGCTAAAGGCTCGACGCACCGGAGACTTTTGTGCAAGATATGGCCATGGATTCGGACGAGCGCAAAATTTTTGACTGTCTCAAAACTTGGGGCGCTGATTTTGTCAATGCGAAGGAAGTCTGTCGGCGGGCGGGTGGTAAAAGACGCTATGCGGAAGACAATGACTGGGCCAAACCCATCCTTCAGCGCATGAAAGAACGCAACATTCTCGAAAGCGACGCGCTCGGACGTTACCGCATCAAACCGGTTCCTAAAAAAATCGGCGTTGAGGTTGAAAACAAAGGTGATCAAACCGCGCCCGACGAACACTACGAGCAACTCTGATGCTCGCGGCCCTGCTCACCACGCTGCTCTTCGCCACGTCCGCCATCTGCGGTTATCGCACCGCCCGGCAAATCGGCGGCGTCGAGGCCAATTTCTGGCGCATCGCTCTCGCTACCATTTTCCTGACCATTTGGGCGAACCTTTTCGGCACCGGTTTCGACGGCGCACCCGAATGGTTCATGTTGAGCGGCCTCTTTGGCATCGGTCTCGGTGACAGCGCGTATTTCCAAGCGTTGCCCCGGCTCGGCAGCCGCCGCACCGTTCTGCTCACGCAATGTCTCACCGCGCCCTTCGCCGCGCTCATCGAATGGCTCTGGCTCGGCTCAAAATTAAACCTGCCGGAAATTTTTTGCATCGCTGTCATTTTGACCGGCGTGGCCATCGCGCTCGCGCCTGGCGACCATTTGAAAATCGAACCGCGTCAGTTGAAAATCGGTGTTCTCGCCTGCGTGTTCAGTGCCATTGGGGCCGCGATTGGCGCGGTGCTGATTCGCAAAGCCTTTGCCGTCGCGCACGCCGCCGGTTCTTTTCCCGACGCTGGCACGACCGGTTATCAGCGTGTGCTCGGCGGAATTCTGATTCCCACCATCGCGCTGCTCGTTTTCAAATGGCGTTCCGCCCACGCCCACGGCGGAATATTTCAGGAAAAAACTTGGCAGGTTTCGCGCGAAAAATGGCGGCGCATCTGGCCGTGGGTGCTGGCGAACGCGCTGGCCGGCCAAACGCTCGGCGTGACCTGCATGCAATGGGCGCTGGAACAAACCAACGCCGCCATCGTCACCGCCATCATCGCGCTCACCCCGATTTTCCTGCTGCCGATGACGCGCATCATCGAGGGCGAAAAAATCGGCGTCCGCTCGCTCGTCGGCGCGCTCATCGCGGTCGGCGGCGTGATTGGCCTGACAATTTTCCGATGAACAATTTTGCCATGTCCTAATCTTAATCGTCATCGTAATCTTAATCCGTTTCGCCGGACGATTACGATTAAGAGCAGGATTAAGCTTATGAAAACTGAACTGCAAACCGCCGTCAAAACTCTAGGCCTCGAAAAATTCCGACGCCACATTTTTCTCTGCACCGACGCGACCGAGCCAAAATGTTGCGCGCGCGAAACGACTCTGGCGTCGTGGGAATTTTTGAAACGACGGCTGAAGGAATTAAATCTCTTCGGTGCCGAACCGCTGGTTTATCGCACCAAGGCCAACTGCCTCCGCGTCTGCACGCGCGGCCCGATCGCCGTCGTTTATCCCGAAGGCGCGTGGTATCACTCCTGCACCCCGGAAGTTTTGGAACGCATCATCCAGGAACATTTGATCGGCGGGAAAATTGTCGAAGAATTTGCCTTCGCAAAAAATCCGCTGGCTTGATTTTTCGGCTGGACTTTCGTTTGGGGCAGTCACAAGGTTTTTTCTGGCTGCATAAATTGCGGCCGGCTTATGGCGCGACTTTTAATCAAAACGGAGGGTTTGGGCAACCAGACGATTGAATTGGCCATGGGCGTCAACCGCATCGGGCGCGATCCCGGATGCGAGCTCTGCCTTGATCACGCCACGATTTCGTCGCTGCACTGCGAACTCGCGCTGACCGACGACGGCGTTTATCTCCACGATTGCAATTCCACCAACGGCACGTTCATCAACGGCGAACCGGTGATGGAAGCGTGGCTGGAACCCGGTCAGAAATTAAGAATCGGCGACGTGGAATTGCTCGTCGAATCCATCGCCGTGACCATCGCCATTCCAAAAATTGAACACGAACCACCGAAGGCCCCGGTGATTCTTGAAAATGGTGTCGCCGGCTGCTCGCGCCACCCGGAAACGCCAGCCACCTTTGCCTGCACCTTCTGCAAAGAAACCATGTGCAACGCCTGCGTCCGCGTCATGCGCCGTCACGGTGGCCAGCCGCTGTATCTTTGCCGCTTGTGCAGCCACAAATGCGAACGCATCGGCAGCGTGGAACCAAAAAAGAAAAAAAGTTTCTTCGGAATGTTGCAGGATACCGTCAGGTTGAAATTCGGTGGCAGGCCGAAAGACTGATTCCGCCGCTTACTTCGCCAGGAATTTTCCGGCCATTTTTTCCAGCGCATCAATCCACGCCGGATGCTCGTTCATGCACGGAATGCGCGTGAACTCTTTGCCGTTCCCAGCCATAAACTCTGCGCAGCCGCGCATCCCGATTTCTTCAATCGTCTCCAGACAATCCGAGACGAACGCCGGACAAATCACGAGCATTCGCTTCTTGCCTTCGGTCGCCAGACGCGGCAATTCGTAGTCCGTGTAAGGCTTCAACCACGGGTCTTTGCCCAGCCGCGATTGAAATGACACCGACCATTTTCCCGCCGGCACGCCCGCCTTCGCAATGAACAACGCCGCCGTCTTGAAACACTGCGCGCGATAACACTGCGCGTGCGCCGGGCTGGGCGTCTCGCAGCAGTTCGGCGTGGCCAGACAATGACAGCCCGTCGTGTCCGATTTTTTAATGTGCCGCTCCGGGATGCCGTGAAAGCTGAACAGCAAATGCTGTCTCTTATACACATCTCCGAGCCCACGAGACTCCTGAGCAATCTCGTAT
>DMQW01000124.1 GCA_003455565.1 Limisphaerales bacterium | reverse complement strand
CGGGCGTGGTGGCCGTGAAAGCCGATGCGCTGGATAAAAATTACTTGAGGCAATGGGCGCAGGAACTGAAACTGACCGGCGAACTGGAACGACTGTTGAACGGAGAAATCAAACCCAAGCAAACGTGAGCGTCGAGAAGACAATTGAAAAACTGCTGCGCGGAGAATCCGACGCCAACATCCGCTTTGAAGAACTTTGCCATTTGCTCCAGGCCAGGGGATTTCGGATGCGCGTTTCCGGCAGCCATCATATTTTCACCCAGACCGGCGTGATGGAACGCATCAACCTCCAGCGCGAAGGCGCGAAGGCGAAACCTTATCAAGTTCACAAGTCCGGAAAATTCTGGCAAACTACAAACTGTTATGAAACTGAACTACGAGATGATCCTCTGGTGGAGCACGGAGGACGAAGCCTATGTGGTGGACGTGCCGGAATTGCCCGGCTGCATGGCGCACGGCGCGACGCGGCAGGCGGCCATCAAAAACGCCGAGGACGCCATCAAGTTCTGGATCAAGACCGCGAAAGACGACGGCTTGGAAATTCCCGAACCGCGCGGACGCCTGGTGTTTGCCTGATTTTCAACCGGACGATCACGTTGAAAGACACTTATGGGAAGGAAGTCACCAAAAGATAAATCTGAACTTCCTTCGTTAGCTTGGTTCGCACGCCAAGCCAACCCTTTTCAAGATTCAGCAACGCTTCTTGAACGTCTGAAATTAGAAACTTGTGAGACAAAGTTTCTTGAATGGAAGAGCACACCACCGATTGGGGCAAATGTTTCGGTTAGGTTAAAATACCGAATGGTTAAGGCTGTAATTTCATTTGCAAATACTGATGGCGGTTTTGTTCTATTCGGTTTGGACTCAAAGGGTCAATGGGCAGGCTTTACTGAAGCTGATTTAAGAGAAACAGACCCGGCGGCACTGGCCGAACTGATTAACGGGTGCGTTAGTCCCGAACTATCCGGTCTTAATTTTGCCAAACTTGAAAGTGCAGGACGCATTTATCCTGTTTTACACACTCCACCAAGTTTCCTCATGCCGCATGTGACGACAAAGGAAATTTCCGAACGATTGCCCGATGGCAAAACCGCCATCCACCTAAATAAACACGCTGTTTATTGCCGCTATTTGGCAAAATCAGATTTAGCAACACCCGCACAATTTGCACGTATAATAGGTTCGAGAACGGATTATCTAAAGACGGAGTTGCTTCGCAGAGTTAAAGAAATCGAAGTGCCCTCATTCAAACCCGGAACGAAATCAGCTTCAGCTTCTCCAACAATTCTTCGCGTATCAATGGGGTCTAAAGATAATTCTTTGCCCGCAGTCCGTATTACGCGCGATGCTTCTGAAGCGACGGGCTTAATTGTTCACGAAGAATTATCGAATGCTCTTTTTGACGAAATAAATAATGTTTTGGATGCAAACAATCTTTTGGCGCGGAATCGTCCCGAGTTCGTTTTTGGTTTTGAAATTTACTACCGAATTTACGCCGAGCGTCAGCACATCGAGCAAAGTCCCGAAAAAATCAGCCTGCTCGCGCGAGCAGGCGTGAAGTTTTATGCCCCGACTTGTTTTTGGGTTCTGCGGATGACTCCAAATGACATTGCTCTCTTGATTAAGGAAATCTTGACGAATGAAAAAGCGACACAAAATAGACTGGCGTGCCGAATGGCAATCTTGCTTGGGCCGAAGGTGGCTCAATGGATGAAAAAGTTTTTAGATAAAAGATGGTTCAACCACGCACAACCTCCAGAACACTATTTTGCGTTTAAGAAAATGATCGCAAAAGGTTTTGATACTGATTCGCGTTTGGTGGCTCTACAAACATCAAACAATTCAGAAGTTGAATTACCAAGCGAAAACAATAGCGTTAAGTTTTCCAGTTTATTGGTTTCTTCACGGCAGACAGGCGTTTTTCTTTCAAAGGCTTGTATGGCAGTATTCGGTGGAGACATAAATCAGCGTTCGTTGTGTCGCACTCTTGATATTGCGACCTACGGCAGCGAATTTAGAAAAATGGAAGAAGATGTTTATTCCGCACTTCAGAAGCTGGAATAGTTTCTCATGCCTGACGACTCGTTCAAAGAATTTGTGCTCGACCAGTTGGGCGCGTTGCCGGAGTTGCGCGCGCGGGCGATGTTCGGCGCGCATGGCCTTTATGCCGGCGAAAAATTCTTCGGGATTCTGGACGAGGGGCGGTTGTTCTTCAAAACGGACGCGGCGGCGCAGGCGGATTACACGGCGCGCGGCATGGGGCCGTTCACTTACGAGTCGAAGGGCAAGGTGCTGACGATGGCGTATCACGAAGTGCCGCCGGACGTGCTGGAAAATGCGCCGGAACTCACCGCCTGGGCGCAACACGCAATCCAACTGGCGGCAAAGCCGAAGCAGGCGAAGAAAAAATGAAGCGGCGGAAAAAGTATTCAGACAGGATGCGCCGGATTTTCAGGATGATTTTTGAATCCTGTCCATCCGGTTAATCCGGTCGGATGAAACGGCATTGAGTGTTTTCCCAACTGCGATACAATCCGCGCCGTGCCCGTCCAAAATCGCATCGTCAAGGTTCAGAAACGCAACCGCGCGCTGGTAAGGTTTGATCCTGATAAAATCGGCAAGGCGATTTCGCGCGCGGCGGAGTCCATCGGCGGTTTTCAAACGGATTTTCTGCCGGGCGTGAACGACCAGATTTTCAGCGCGCACGGTTCGGACGAAGGCATCGCGACGTTTCTGGCGGACACGGCCATCGTCTGCCTCAATGCCGACCCGCATCATTTGATCTCCAACTTTCCGCCGAGGATCGAGACGATCCAAGACACGGTGTTGCACGCGTTGCGGAGCCATGGTTTTCAAAAAACCGCCGATGCCTACGAGTGTTACCGCTGGGGACGGCATTGGTTGCGCGAGGGTGCAATTTCAAAGGAACAATTCGCAGGAAACGGTTTTCCACGCGAGCGCATACATAAAATTCTCGAATGGAACCGCGGGCATGGCGTGGACACGGTGGCCGGTTTGAATGAATCGGTTCGCAGCGGTCGGATCAAGGACGTGATCGGCGCGGCGCTCGCGGTCTATGACGCGTCGCTGGACGAGGCGGCGCAAAAAGTAGTGACGCGCCTGAACGCGGGCGACCGTTTGCGGATGATCTGGGTGAGCGGGCCGAGTTCCTCCGGCAAGACGACGACGACGGTGAAGCTGACGCAGCGCCTTGAGAAACACGGCCTGCGGTTTTTGATGCTGAATCTCGACGATTATTTCTGGTCGTCCATCGAGCATCCGACGGACTGGCTCAACGATCGGAATTACGAGGCGCCCGAAGCGCTGGACATCCAGTTGTTGAACGAACATCTCCGCAGGTTGCTGGATGGAAAGCCGATTGATAAACCGATTTACAGTTTCAAGGAGGGCCGCCGCGTCGGCACGAAGCAAGTGAAGCTGGAACCGGGACAAATTTTACTGCTCGATTGCCTGCACGGATTTTATCCGCCCATCTCGGAAGGCATTGACGCATCGGCGCAATTCCGTCTCTATATCGAAGCGATGAACGTGCTCTACGAAGGCGACGGCAGCACGAAGCGTTTGACGCAATGCACGGATGCGCGGCTCATCCGACGGATGTTGCGCGACGCAAAGCACCGGAATCACGGCGCGCTCGCCACGATTCTGCACTGGCATTATGTGCGCTACGGCGAATTGTTCAGCATCATCCCGCTGATGGGTTTGGGCGACCACATGGTCAACGGCGGATTGCCGTTCGATTTGCCCGCGCTCAAACCGTTCTTCTTCGGCAAAGGCGGGCTGCTGCCGAAGCCGGAGGAATTTGCGCCTTACGCAGGTTTTCTCGACGCACGCATCCGCTACGACCGTGTCAAGGCGCTGCTCGAATCGGTGGACGGCTTCACGGAGGAACAAACTTCGACTTGCGATCTCATTCCGGGCGACGCGGTGATCCGGGAATTCATCGGCGGCAGCACGATTAAAATCCCGCACAACGAATAGCGCCACGATTTCACGCTCGACAAAGAAAACGCATCCGGCAAAGTGGTTTTCAATCGGACGAGGACGTTGAAAGACATATGGACGAAGGAAGCCCAAGGGTGCATCTTGACATTGTTCTTACAAGCGGAGGCGTAACGTCCTCACCGGCAGAAAGTGAACGTGATCTGCTGCTATGAAAAAAGACCCGAAGCCATTGCCCTCGCTGGCCGATGGCGGACGAAATCGCAGTACAACAACCGCGTGCAGAAATAACTTTCAACCCAGCTTTTCGCGGCAACTGTAACCGCTGTCGAGTTCGTGCCAGAATTCAACCTCGTCCTCGTCGGATTCCCAGCAAAGAAAAACTTCCTTGCC
>DMQW01000330.1 GCA_003455565.1 Limisphaerales bacterium | reverse complement strand
GAATTTTTAACAGCGGCGCGAGGGAAAGTAAATGGCGCAAGGCCCGCTAGATTTTTCCCAAGAGCGGTTGAACCACAGGCAAATTCAAGAATTCTCCGGGCGTCACCACGCGAGTCGAGCCGTAATGTTTTTGATCGAAGTGGCCGCGCGCGCTGTTGACTGTGATGAGAAAATCCGCTGCGACAGCAAAGGCACATTCGACGAACCGGTTGTCCGGCTCGTGGCGGATCAAGTCAATTTCTGTGAGCGGATAGCACACTTCAAAACTGTCGCAAGCCAGTGCCAGCAGTTCCGGCGAGGCGGCTAGGACAGTTGAGTATTCTTCCAGAATGGCTGGCGAGACCCAGCATTCCACTATTTGCGCCAAACCGAGCTTCACAATCAATGCGCGGAATTGGCCGCGCCTTGGAAGCGTGGCCAGCTTCAAAACGCAAGTGTCAAGAACGAGCTTCAAGGTAAGGTTTCGCACCGCGCAACGCGACTTCGCGCCGCTTGGCCTCGACAAAGGCAACGGCTTCCTCGTCAGTCATGGATTTTCCGGCATTGCGTTTTTGCGCCGCCGCCAGCGCCGCCGGCAACCGGAAACGGATGACCTTGCCGCGAACTATGGCTGTGCCAAACATATTGCGAAGCTAACTTACACAAGCCTTTCAAGCAAGTGCTGGATTGCGTCATTGAACACATGGAATTTTAAACAGCGGCGCGAGGAAAGTAAATGGCGGTGACAAGTCCGGCGAAACTGCTTAAATTGCGGACGCAAACATGAAACAGCGCAAATCAAGCCGACCAACCGGCGCATCCGTTCAACGCTGGACGCGCCGGCTGATGGCGCGAATGCAATCTGTTTTAGCGGCAAATCCACAAGCCGATTGCGACAATGTTCGCCATACCCTGATTTTGCTGGAACAACCGCCGTTGGAACGACTGCAAAAAAGTTTGATCCGTGGCCGCCACACTACCATTTGCAGAAAATGAAATCCGCCTGCTGACGGCGTTGCTGCGCGCGCGGGTGCGTTTCATGATCGTCGGGCTTTCTGCCGCCACGCTGCAAGGCGCGCCCGTCGTGACACAGGACGTGAATTTGTGGTTTGAAAAGTTGGGCGATCTGGAAATTCATCGCCCAAGACAATCCCGATGCCGCAAGGCGCGTCATTGAAGCGGCGCACGCAACTTTCAAAAATCTCGCCGTCACACCGGGGCTTGGCAGGCCGCATAAATTTCGGAATCCCCAACTTAAAGCCATCCGTTCATGGCGCGTGTCTGGTTTTGACAACTACCTGATTTTTTACCGCCCATTCCCGAAGGTATTCAAGTGCTTCATGTCTATCACGGCGCGCGGGACATTGAAGCGTTGTTTGGCGAAAAGTGAGCCGCCAATAATCAGCGGACGGGCAGGATTTCCCGTTGCGGACAGCGGTTGCAGACCAGCACCACGGCCAATTCACCGGCCTCCTCATCCATTTGCGCGACCAACCGCAATTGATACGACCCGCACGCCAGACATTTCACGTCGAACTTGCGAAACGGACTGGCCGACGGCGTTTGGGGCGGCTGAAAATCTTCCCGGCGCTGAAACCATCGTGCGGCATTCATGCCCGCAGTTTACTCCAAGCCTGGGACAATGGCTGTCCAAGCCAATTCAGTTTTTGGCGCACTGGCTCTGCCAAAGGGTTTTATTTCGCCCTTTCACATTCTGGCAATTCATGGTAAATAAATTCGATAGCGATGGTTCAATACCTCCAACTTCTCCGCCATGTGATGAAACATGGCAAGCGCAAGGCCGACCGCACCGGCACCGGCACCTTTTCAGTTTTCGGCGCGCAGACGCGATTCCAGCTTTCACAAGGATTCCCGCTTCTCACCACAAAGAAACTTCATCTCAAATCCATCATCTACGAATTGCTCTGGATGCTGCGGGGTGACACGAACGTCCGCTGGCTCCAAGAGCATGGCGTGACAATTTGGGATGAATGGGCGGACAAGGACGGCAACCTCGGCCCCATTTATGGCGCACAGTGGTGCAACTGGCGCACGCCCGATGGCCGTTCGATCAATCAAATTGACCAAGTCATCGAGGAAATCAAAAACAATCCAGACAGCCGGAGGCTCATGGTGAGCGCGTGGAATGTGGGTGAACTTGAACAAATGGCCCTGCCGCCGTGCCATTGTTTGTTTCAATTTTACGTGAGCGACGGTGAATTAAGCTGCCAGCTTTATCAGCGCAGTGCGGATATTTTTCTCGGCGTGCCGTTCAACATCGCAAGTTACGCGCTGCTCACGCTCATGGTGGCGGAGGTCACTGGCCTGAAACCCGGCGAATTCGTTCATACCTTCGGCGACCTGCATCTTTACTCAAACCATGTGGATCAGGCGAAGCTGCAACTATCACGCGAGCCGCGTCCGCTACCGCAGATGAAATTGAATCCGGCGGTGAAAAATATCCACGATTTCAAGTTTGAGGATTTTGAACTGGTGGGCTATGACCCGCATTCAGGCATCAAGGCACCTATAGCAGTTTAGTCGATGCCGCCCGTATTCTTATAGCCTTTTCTAGCGAAAACCGGCTTCAAGTCTCCTTAATTGAGAAGCCTTCAAGTGGAAGAATATAAAGCTGGCCAACGCCATTGGTATAATTGTCAGGCGAACGAAACTGCTTTGGTGTCGGATAAACGATTTGAACATCGTCCATAAATGCACGGAAAAGCCCCACAGCCACCGTTTGCATTTTGCTGCCGGTCGGGGAGATGAGTAGTCTTTCCCGTTCTGAGTGTATACCGTAGAGCCGAAGTAGACCATCGAGAGTTTCGCGGTAATCAAGCGTGCTCGTTGTAAGGGTGTCATGCTTCACCGTATCCACGCGGTTGATTCTCTTAATGGCTTCAAGCCGCCAAGCATTCACCGGACTAGGTGGAATACCATTAATTAATGTAAATCGGGAAGGTTGAAGTTCCGCTCGCAAAGCAGTCAGTTGATAAGCTTCTAACGACGGAAAAGCGATGAGCCTCGTCTGTCCGGTAGGAATTGACGCAGAGGAGAGTTCTGGAACTATAGTTACCTCAAAGACTCCTGATGATAGAAAGAGCACTGAATATGTGGGGTCAGAATTTCGCTTGGCAATTTTAGCCTTAACTTCATCCTGACTTGGTGGATAATTTGTAGCCTCGGCATATGCCACAAAACAATGGTTGAAACGAGCCTTTCTATTTCCAAGCGCGACTAGAATCTGCACTATGAGGAGTCGTGACATTGCTGAAACGTCTATAAAAATGCGCCCATTGCACTTGGCAAGTTGTTCGAGAAGTATTTCGCCAAAACCCGTAGGATTTTGGCGATCATATGTGACGTCAGAAAATGAGATGCCATGCCGAACGCATTTTTCGCGAATGATGGCGGAGCGGTTCTGAGGCACAAAGGGTAAATACTCGATGACAATAACTTTGAAAGACGCGGACTCTAATAACGTGCTATCCAAGACTCCTAGAACTCGATCCTCGAAGCCGGCACATAGAATAAGACAATCGGACGACTCTAAGGAAATCGCTTTGACTGGTTGGAGTAAAGGCTTTGGCAGGGCCGCCAGTTTTTCATCTAATCGGAGAACGCGCATATCAGATGGTCTTTCCTGATCGGAGTGGAAGCTCGCCTTCGCGATGCTCGTCCGGGCTTTTGCGACGAAACTTAGATTCGAATTTGTCGGGGTCGGTCAAGAGAAGTTCGACGTCGATCGGTTCAAGTGGGATAGAGTCGCGATTGCTAAAAGTCAGGTTAAAGTAAGGCACCAAGAAACGCCGGAGGCACAAACGTGGAACCGTCTTTCCTCTGCGACTCTTGCCGCGATAGTCTTCAATGAACACGGAATATCTAAGGAGCTCGTCATACAATTTTTGAGCGGCAGGAGTTAGCGACAGTGCTGCATGCGGCTCGATTCGACAGGCCTGCCAGGGAGGTTTTCCTTTTACATTGGTTGAGATGCGAAATTTCAAATAAGAATTCGCCACGATGCCGAAAGCAGAAGCAATTGCAACGAGTTTGTCACCATACTCACAACTCCCCTTGAGGTTTCGCAAAAATTCTCCCGCTTCTTCACGAATGCACTTGTCTTGCACGTTTGCCAACACTTTTGGCGTATTCTTAGATTGCCGAAGCTGAACTTCTCCGCCGGCTGCATTAACCATGCTGGCGACAAGGTTAATTACATAATGAACGTCGCCGCTGCAGAGGTTCGCAAGACTCTCCTTGCCCCAAATTGTGATCTTCTTGGCTCGCCTTATTTGTTTGGCATCTTCATTCCAGTTCTGGGAAGGGTTACTGCCCACAAGTTCATCAATGTCTTTAGCTGGATAATTTTCCACAGCCGACAGCCGACGACGGAAAACGTCCTCAATGAATGCCCGTTTCTTGTCGGTTTCGTCGTGCAGGTAAACCAAACCCAAGTTGAGCATGAAAAACTCACGCCCTTCAACATATTCCACCCCGTCCATGTCACCCGTAGAAAATGAAACCGGACTGTCTGTTGACAATTTGAAAAAGCAGTGCGGGTTTCGCTGCATGAAGATTCTGTTTAGGCTCGATTGCAGCGCTTTGGCGACTTTTGGGGCTGAATAATCGTCAATAAAAAAATATACAGGCAAATTATTGGAGAACGAAAAGAATTTGATGAGTGCTTCACAAGCACGCTGGAGAATATCTACTCCCCAGCAACGTCCTATACCGCGTTTGGTATCATGCGCGAACTGCTGCCTCTCGGCAGCTTTTCGGCGCTGCTTCTGGAGTTCCGCTGCAACTGCTCGCAGGGTCTCAGCGCCGGGCTCCTTCGGCGGTTCGATGCCGAGAATATCCCAGAGCTTGATAGCAACTTTAGATTCAGAGGCGCGATACTCTTCTGGAAAATAACGTAGTGCCCAACGTTCGAAGACGTCGCAGAACCCGGCTAGGAGAGTCGCCGTGACGAAGTGAACAGGAATATCAATAGCTTCTGGACGTGTAGGAGCCTCATACCTAGGGAAAGTAAAATACAGATCGAGACACCGATAATACACGCCAAAAAATTTTGTTTCCGCTGGAATATCCTCACCAACTTGACTCTTGTGATGTAAGCTGAGGCTCTTGAACACGGTGCTTTTGCCACAGCCTCGAGGTCCTGTAACCACCACGTTGTTTCGACCCCGGATATCATCCAATCCAAGGAAACGGTCCGAATATAGGCATTTTAAGAGGCTCTCGTTGTCGCCGATTTGCTCGCAATTCAGAAAATCGAAAGGCGTGAGCAGCCGACTCCCTTCTCCCGCATATTTGTCGAATTCAGTTTCAATTTCCTGCAAGTGCTGGAAAAGCGCTTCAGGTTGACGTGCATATGGTTCCCGAGTTGTGTCCCGTTCGGTCAAGTATCGCGCAAGGAATTTGTCATTGAGGACGTTAAAGGTAAATTTCTCCTTCAGAGATCCGGCTGTGTAGGCAACCTGTTCCAAGAGTTGTCGGAGAATGTCAGCAAGTTGGTCGAAGTCGTCTTTGAATCTCCTATCACTCGTGGCCTCGGCGACACCAAAATCAGTGACCCTGAAAACATAGCGCGGGCCGAGACGGTCGTATACCGGCCTTTCCTGCACCAAGATGTTCCCAGCATGGAGGTCGCCATGAGTGACGCCGCGCACCTTCATCTCAATGAACAAATTCAGCGTTGTGGAAAGAAAACTGGTGACGAAAGAGACTGTGACCTTTCCCTTGTTCTTTGCGATGAAGTCCTTTAAATCGCAACCTTCCACAAACTCCGAGACAAGAACCACACAGTCCACTCCCGCTTCTACATCCTTCCAATCCTCGATCTGCTGTTCAAATTTGACGACCGCTGTGTTCGTCAACGAGTTCGCCTTCAGGACTTCTGACCTCCATACTTCCCTTCCATCCTCAATCACCAAGTTGGTTCGCGGGATAACTTTGCATGCCCAATCCCGAACTATCGAATCCGCATGT
Organism: Limisphaerales bacterium; assembly: GCA_003455565.1. Classification (GTDB taxonomy): domain Bacteria; phylum Verrucomicrobiota; class Verrucomicrobiia; order Limisphaerales; family UBA11358; genus UBA11358. The sequence continues at coordinate 8,145 of DMQW01000330.1, read as the reverse complement.
CCTTTAAATACGTGGCCGTCGTTTCCACTCTTTATGAGTTGCCGGATGACAATGTCTGGGCGACCTGGCAGTGTCTTATTGAGAAACCAGTCCGCTTTTGGAAGGTTGCCGTGCATCTAATTTCTTTGGAAAACTAAAAAATGTTCCGTTTTTACGCCTCGGCACTCACGCCGGGTGCGGCGAATATCGGGAATGTTGTCAGTTAGAACTTGTTTCAAGCGCAGCGATGGCGCCGTGCTTCTGAATGTCGTCACCACAACTTCTGACGGATGAGATTCAGAACGGCTGGCCAATTCCTCGCCGACGACAAAAACGCAGTATCCCCGGCGACGCAAACCCGACTCGACTTTGTGCGCCAAACTTGAAATTGCATCAACGAATGCCTGTCTTCGCTGCGTGACATCATTGTCAACACGTTCAGCACGAGTTTGGTCAATGAACCATAGCCGCAACCGATTGTCCCGCCCATAATCCAATGCGTTCATATAGGGTGGGCTGGTGATAAGCGCATCAAACCTTGCAGGAAGCTCAAGCTGCTGGACAGGCCCCATAGTAAATTCACCATCGACATTTTCAGTCGAGATAAAGCGTTTGAAACTCCGCCGCACCTTGGCAAGCAATCGCGGCTTCAAGGCACGATACTCATACATTTCTGGAAATTCTTCACGAGGGTATTTTTTGTCCCGGAGGTAGGGAACAAGGTGGCTGCTTGGGTAAGATAAAAACCCGGGGCGCTGGTGGTGCAGGATTCCCAAAAAACACGCCATGAGGAACTCATTCCCGTGCTGGCGGGCAATTACGGCAAAATTGAGTGCCTCCCGCAAAGTATCGGGGTGAAAGAATTGCCTCACCCAAACAGGAACGGTCCGCAGGTCCGGTGAGGGTAGAGCTTCGGCCTCCGCCAAGGCGACTTCCGCTTTTTCAAGCGCGTCATTCAATGAACGTGGCGGGAAAAGTTTCGCCAGTGAAAGAATTTTTGCGTAGGGGCTGATGTCTGCTCCAAAAGCCCGTCGCCCTTGGAGTGCCGATTCCAACGGAATCGTCCCGGCGCCGGCGAACGGATCCACCACCAAATCCCCCGGCCTGGAATATTTTTTAACAAGTTCGCCGGCAATGCTGCTTTTTATCTTGCCGATGTAAGGCGAGAGCTGATGCAAAGTGCATTCATCATGGGCACATGATTTTGTCCACCGGTCGGGCGCGGCGACAAGTTTCACACCCTGAAAAAAATCAGTTTTGTTTTGGTTCTGTTTCAAGCGAACACCCAGAATTTAGCAACAAGAACACGGATGGCGAATGAAAAAACCACTGTTTCAATCCCGGCTGGCGTTTCAATTTGATTCCACGATGGCAGCCAACGGCGACCGGAAATCCACTGGCAGCAATTTGGGTTGCACGCTGCGTTGCGGATTTTCCTGCCAATCCTTTTCCCAATCATCCAGCGACGGCACGGTGACTTCCGCGTGTTTCGCATACGCCCGATGCACCGCCTTGGAATTGTGCCCCAACGCCTGTTGCGCGAACCGCTCCGGGAAACCGCATTTCAATGCCCGTTCACAACCAGCCGGAGCGGCAGGTGAAATCTTCGTGGCCATGCTTTTTCACTACTTCTGCCAGTCGCCGGGTGAGTCCGCGCTGGTCGGTCTGACGCAGTTTCTTGCTGTCCGCATAAATCACCCCGGCAAACGTCTTGCCCGCCGCCAGCCGCGCCTTGCAGTGAACCGGCACGGTGTTCACGTCGCGCGTCACCAGCACCCGCCCTTCCTGGTCCAGCAGTTCCAGCAGCACTTCATCCGCCAGCGCCGCCCAGTCGGTGTCGTGGATGCTTTTCACATCCAGACCGGGAAATTGCCGCCGCAGCGCCGCCGCCACCTCCGGGGAGATATGAACATCCAGCAGCAGTTTGATCTTCACAACTGCTCCAGTTCGGGAATTTCCTGCTTCATGCCGGCGTAATCGCGCCGGGACGCCAGCGCCGCGCTGTCCTTGATTTCCTGCGGGTAGGCGTCGGCGTAGGCCAGCGCCATCCGCACCAGCGCGGCGGGTTTACGGATGAGCTTCACGGCTTCGGCCAGGTTGCCATCCAGCTCCCGCACCAACTCGACAATCATCCAGACCGGCCACCGGCTGCCCACCAAATACGCCACCCGGCCCGGCTGTCCATCCCGAAATTCAATCGCCGGAAACCGGCTGCGCCGCACGCCTTCGGCAATGTAACCCGCCGCCGCCGTGCCGGAGGGAATCCCCTTCATGCGGGCGTCGGTATCCAGGCCGGATTTTTCGCGGGCGGTGAGCCGCACCGATACGGTCGCGTCTTTGGTCATGGTTGCCATACAATGCAAACATTCGCACACGGATGGTTTCCCGGCAAGCTGGTTTTTCGCTGGCGACGGCAGACAACGGCTTTTCACCTCCGCTTTGCTCTGTTGAAATGCCGCTGACTGCCTTGCTGGTGGCCGTGCTCAGGGCGCAAAGGATAGACGGTGTTTGCCTTGCTTCTTAGCAGCTTTGCGCCTTTGCGTTAAGATTTCTTCAGCGGCGGAGCTGGTGTATTGAGGTAGCAGCGGACGTGAGTCCGCTCATTCTTATCCGGCGAAAGTTAGAGCCGACTCACGTCGGCTGCTACGGCTGATTTGTTTTTCGCGTGTTTCGGGTATTTCGCGGTTAATCTATTTTTATTCTGCTTTTTTCCCGGCGGCTTCGTTGTTAATTTATTTCCATGAATCGGGTCCAATCTGAAAAACTTTGTGCCGAGGCTTTGAAATACATTCCCGGCGGCGTCAATTCGCCGGTGCGCGCGTTCCGCGCCGTGGGCGGCAATCCTTTTTTTGTCAACCGGGCCAGCGGCTCCAAAATCTGGGACGTGGACGGAAATGAATTGATTGATTACGTCCTGACGTGGGGACCGGCGATTCTCGGTCATGCGCATCCGAAAATCATTGCCGCCGTGAAGGCTGCGGCTGAACTCGGCACGAGCTTCGGCATTCCTAATCCGCTGGAAGTCACGATGGCGAAGCTCATCTGCGAACTGGTGCCGAGCGTGCAAAAAGTCCGCATGACGAGCAGCGGCACGGAGGCATGCATGAGCGCGATCCGGCTGGCGCGCGGGTTCACGCGGCGCGACAAGATCATCAAGTTCGACGGCTGCTATCACGGCCATGTGGATTCGCTGCTGGTGCGGGCGGGCAGCGGCGCGCTGACGTTCGGCCATCCCGACAGCGCCGGTGTCCCGGCGGCGTTCACGCAACATACAATTGTTCTGCCTTACAATGATGTCGAGGCGGTGAAGGCGGCGTTCGCGGCGAATAAAAATCAAATCGCGGGCATCATCATCGAGCCGGTGCCGGGCAACGCGGGTTTGTATTTGCCGAAGCCTGGCTATCTGGAATTTTTGAGCGAGATCACGAAGGCAGATGGCGCACTGCTGATTTTCGATGAGGTGATGACGGGTTTTCGTCTCGCACGCGGCGGTGCACAGGAGCGGTTTCGCATCACGCCGGACTTGTCCACGTTCGGCAAGGTCATCGGCGGCGGGTTGCCGGTGGGCGCGTTCGGCGGGCGCGCAGAGATCATGGATTTGCTCGCGCCGCTCGGCCCGGTGTATCAGGCGGGGACGTTGAGTGGCAATCCGATTGCGATGGCGGCGGGCTTGGCGAATCTACAGGAACTGCTCGACGGCGGCGCGTATTGCAAACTGGAGGAACTCGGCGAACAACTCGAAGCGGGAATGAAGGACGCCGCGAAGTCCGCAAAAATTCCCGTGCAGTTCAATGTGTGCGGCTCGATGTTCTGCAGTTATTTCACGAGCGCGCCGGTTCACAACGTGGCGGACGCGATGAAGAGCGACCGCGAGCGATTCAAGAAATTTTTCCACGGAATGCTGGACGCGGGAATTTATTTCGCGCCGTCGCAGTTTGAATCGGGTTTCATCTCCACCGCGCACACGACGGCAGACATCGAAAAGACCGTCCGAACCGCCGCAAAAGTGATGCGGACGCTGTAACCTTTCGGCTATATTGCCGTCTCACTCAATAACCCGCCGCACAGAACCAGCGGCGGTTCGCACCGAACAACCAAAATAAATATGAAACTGAACAAAACATTGATGATTGCCGCGCTTGTCGCCGGCAGTGTGTTCGCGGCGGATATCGCCGTGCGCGCACAAGATTCCACCAACACCCCGCCCGCCGGTGGCCCGCCCGGAGGCAGACAGCGAGGCCGCGGTGGTCCCAGCATCGAGATGCTTACCACGAATTTGAGCCTGACGGCCGACCAAATACCGAAGGTCAAGGCGGCACTTGATGAACAGCGCCAGAAAATGGGCGAACTGCGCAACGAGACGGATCAACAAGTCCGCCGGACGAAGATGCAGTCTCTTCGCACTGACACGACGGCGAAAATGAAGGAAATCCTTACGGCGGAGCAATTCGCCAAATTCGAAAAAATGGGCCAGGGAATGCGCGGCAACCGCCCGCCCGGAGGTGCTCCCCGCGGTGCTGGCGCTCCGCCGCCGCAGAACTGATTTGTGGGGACACACAATTGACAAACGGGGACGGCTTCGAGCCGTCCCTTTTTTTGTTTTCGCGCGCCAACCGGGTGTAACATTTCGCCAGCCGCCTGCGTATTCAATGGCGTATGAAAACAAAAATTGCCACATCGCAGCCAGGCCGTTGATTGGCCAGCAAGATTCCAATTGAGCAAACCGCGTTGCCCCGCTATTTTACCGGCACTGCGCGTGTAGCTCAATTGGATAGAGCGTCAGCCTCCGAAGCTGAAGGTTGTGGGTTCGACCCCCGCCACGCGCACCAGCCTTCGCTCCGGGCTGCGGCCCGGCAGGCCGGATTCAATTTTCCAATTCCATTTCTTGTTTGACGCCAGCGGGCAAAAGCGCGACAACAACTTCAGCCATGAATCTAAAACGCTGGTTTGCGTGGTTGTGCCTCGCGTTGATGCTCGTCGCGGAAATTTTTCTTTTCCGCGCGAACCACGAGAAGGAGGTTGCGTTGACCGGCTTGCGGGAGGCGCAGCAGGAAAACCGGCAGTTGGCGGGCGAGCTGGCGGATCTGAAAAATTCCAACGCCGGTCTGCAGGCGGCGGAGATTTCCCGGCTCCGCAAGCAGAACGAAATTCTCACGAACAAGCTCGCCGGGTTGCAGACCGCCGCCGACCGGTTGCAGCAGGAAAGCCGGCAGAACGCCCAGCATCTCACGACGGCGCGGACGGCGTTGCAGTTGCAGCAGGAACATCTGGCGCAACTCCAGACCGAGAACCAGCAAATCGCCGCCGCCCAGGCCGAAACGCTCCAGCGCAATGCCTGCATCAACAATCTCCGGCAGATTGACGCCGCGAAGCTGCAATGGGCGCTGGAAAAAAACCGAACGACCGACGCCGTTCCAACCGTGCAGGATTTGCTGCCGTATTTCAAAGATGGAATTTTTCCCGTTTGTCCGGCGGGCGGTATTTATTCCCTCAACGCCGCTGCCGAAGAGCCAGCCTGCTCGCTTCCCGGCCACGCACTGCCACCGCCGTAAGATTTCATTCTTGGCTTTCGCCGTCCGTCAATTAAGCTACGCGACTTATTATGATTGAAACGGACATTGAACTTTTAAAAGGCATCGCCAACCAACTGCGCATCCACTCGATTACTTCCACGACGGCGGCGGGCAGCGGCCATCCGACTTCGTGCTGCTCGGCAGCCGACCTTGTCGCCGCGCTCTTCTTCGGCCACATGAAGTATGACGCGAAGAATCCGCATTTTTACAACAACGACCGTTTCATTCTTTCCAAGGGTCACGCCGCGCCGCTGCTTTACGCGGCGTGGGCGGAAAATGGTTTTGTGCCGATCAGCGAACTCGCGAAACTCCGCCAGTTCGGCAACGACCTCGAAGGTCATCCCACGCCGCGCCTCGCGTTCGCCGACGTGGCGACGGGTTCGCTCGGTCAAGGTCTCGGCGTCGGCGTCGGCATGGCGCTCGCCGCGCGTCAGGATAAACTGGATTACAACACCTATGTCCTGATGGGCGACGGCGAAATCGCCGAGGGTGCCGTCTGGGAAGCCGCGTCGCTCGCGGGCATTTACAAGCTGAACAATCTCATCGGCATCGTGGACGCGAACCGTCTCGGCCAAAGCCAGGCGACGGCGTTCGGCCATGACATCGGCGTTTATGCAAAACGCTTTGAAGCTTTCGGCTGGCGCGTTGAAGTCATTGACGGCCACGACATCGAAGAAATCATTGAAGTATTGAACGGCGTCGGCCTCGACGACAAACCACTCGTCATCATCGCCAAAACCTACAAAGGCGCGGGCGTTTCATTTTTGCAGGACAAAGACGGCTGGCACGGCAAACCGTTGAACAAGGAAGAAGAAGCCCAAGCCCTCGCCGAACTTCAGCCCAGCGCCAAGTCCGGTCTCGGGGTGCCGATTCCTGCGCCGACCGCGTTGCCCGCGCCGAATCTCACCGCGCCCGCCAGCTACCCGGCCATCAACTACAAACTGGGCGATTTGATCGCCACGCGCGAAGCCTACGGAACCGCGCTCGTCCGCGTCGGCGAAGCCGATCCGCGCGTCAATGCTTTCGACGGCGACACGAAGAACTCCACCTACGCGGAAAAATTCTTCAAGAAATTCCCGGAACGTTCCACCGAATGTTACATTGCCGAGCAAAATCTTGTCGCGGTTGCCATCGGTTACGGCACGCGCGGGCATGTGCCGTTTGCCTCGACATTCGCGACGTTCTTCACCCGCGCTTTTGACCAGATTCGCGTCGCCGGCATTTCCATGGCGAACCTGAAGCTCGTCGGCTCGCACGTCGGCATCAGCATTGGCGAAGACGGGCCGTCGCAGATGGCGCTCGAAGATATCGCCATGATGCGCGCGGTCGTCGGCAGTTCGGTTCTCTATCCGAGCGACGCCGTCAGCACGGAAAAATTGTTCGAAGAAATGGCGAAGACGCGTGGCATCCAATTCCTCCGCACCTCGCGCCCGAAGACGCCGGTCATTTACGGCAACGACGAACAATTCCCCATCGGCGGCGCGAAAGTTTTGCGCCAGGCTGCGGGCGACAAAGTCACCGTCGTCGGCGCGGGCGTCACGTTGTTTGAAGCGTTGAAGGCGGCGGACACGTTGAAAGCCGAAGGCATCGGCATCACGGTCATTGACGCTTACAGCATCAAGCCGCTCGGCAAAAAAGAAATTCTGGCTGCCGCGAAAAAGACGAACAACACCGTCATTACTGTCGAAGATCATTACTCCGAAGGCGGTCTGGGCGACGCGGTCGCGGGCGAATTGAGCGTGGAAGGAATCAAAGTTCACAAGCTCGCCGTCGTCGGCATCCCGCGCTCCGGCCACGCGGCGGAACTGCTGGCGCACTTCGGCATTGATGCGGCGGCGATTGTGAAGAAAGTCAAATCGCTGTAATTCTCGGAAACTCAAAAAAACGCGGAGAAGCAATTCTCCGCGTTTTTTCTTTTTTGCCAGACGAACATTTCTGGTGCAAGTTGTCGTAGCAATGGCTGAAAATGGAAAATCTCTGCAGGGTCAGTTGCTGCTCGACAGCGGGCAGCTTGGCGGTTCGTTTTTTCAACGCACCGTCGTCCTCGTCTGCAAACACGATGCGGAAGGCGCATTCGGCCTCGTCCTCAACCGCACCATCGGCAAGACCGTCGGCGAGATGATCATCGCAGATTTGCCGGTCGCGCTCAAAACCGCGCCGCTTTATCTTGGCGGCCCGGTGCAACCGAGCGCGTTGAGTTATTTGCACACCGACAATTTCATTCCCGAAGCCGACGTGCTGCCGAATCTTGCGCTCGGCCATTCGCTGGATGATCTGCTGGAGCTTGGCGATTCCTTTTCACCCGCGAAAAAAGTGCGGATGTTCGCCGGTTACGCCGGCTGGACGGCCGGCCAGCTTGAAATTGAAATGAAACGGAAATCCTGGCTGACCTTTCCCGCCTCGCTGGAACTTGTCTTTGAAACCCCGCCCGAGGAACTCTGGAAAAAAGTTCTGCACAGCAAAGGCGGCTGGAAAAACAAACTCCTCTCCCAGTTGCCGGAAGACCTGTCGTGGAATTAATTCTTCGTAGCCGCCGACGTGAGTCGGCTCATTTCGAAAAAAACGAAAATTTAGAGCGGACTCACGTCCGCTG
>DMQW01000472.1 GCA_003455565.1 Limisphaerales bacterium | reverse complement strand
GCCGTCGCCGCCGGTGCCGACGATGTCGAGGATTTCGCGCGAATGTCGCCAGTCATTTTCAATCGGCAGCGGCACGGATTTTTCGCACAGGGCGCGGGCGAACGCAGCGATTTCCCCGGGCGTCTCGCCTTTTTGCGCGAGGGCGATGAGGAATTCCGCCTTGCTGGCGGGGGAAATTTTTTCATCGGCGAGCAATTCGACGGCGGCATGAACCTGCGCTTCATCGAGCGATTGCGCGGCGGCGAGTTGTTTTACGAGCGATGCGAACATGCGCGGATTTTACGGGGTGGCGCGAAAGGCACAAACTGAAATTGCAGTGGCGGCGGGAATTGTCGTAACTTGTGGTTTGCGGGCGGAGTCTCATTAAAAGAATTTTATGACTGAAAAATCAGGCGGCAGTTGGTGGAAATGGATTTTAATCATCGTGGTCATCACGGCGGCAATCGGCGGCGGATATTTTTATTTCAGTCACGGGCGCACGCAGCCGGTGAGCTACAACGCGACGGCGGTGGCGCGTGGCGAATTGACGAAGCTGGTGACGGCGACGGGGACGTTGAACCCGATGGTGAACGTGACGGTGGGCAGCCAGGTTTCCGGCCGCATCAGCAAGCTGAATGTGGATTTCAATTCGGCGGTGACCAAGGGCGAGATCCTAGCGGAGATTGATCCGGCGACTTATCAGGCCACGGTCGAGCAGGCGACCGCCGATCTCGCGAACGCCCAAGCGAATCTGGAATTGCAGCAAGTGCAGGCGAATCGCAGCAGCGAACTTTACACGAACAAGCTGATTTCCGGTTCGGATTACGACATCGCTTTCGCCACGTTGCACTCGGCCGAGGCGATGGTGAAAATCAAGCAGGCCTCGCTCAACAATTCGCTGGTGAACCTCAACTATTGCAAAATCGTTTCGCCGGTGGACGGCGTGGTGATTTCGCGCGCGGTGGAACTGGGCCAGACCGTCGCCTCCAGTTTCAACACGCCGACCATTTTTCAAATCGCGAACGATCTGACGAAAATGCAGATTGATTCGGCCGTGGCGGAGGCGGATGTCGGCGGCATTCTGGAGGGACAAAGCGTGGATTTCGGCGTGGACGCGTATCCCGAGCGGACGTTTCATGGCGCGGTGAAGCAGGTGCGCAATTCGCCGACGACGGTGAACAACGTCGTGACTTACGACTGCGTCATCGGCGTGACGAACGCGGATTACAAATTGAAACCCGGCATGACGGCGAACGTTTCCATCATTGTCGCCCAACGCGAAAGCGCGTTGATCATTCCGAACGGCGCGCTGCGATTCCGGCTGCCGGAAAACGCCGTGGTGCTGACCAACACCGCTGCCGCACAAACTGCGCCGGCGACCAACAATGGAAATTTCGCCGGTGGTCCGGGCGGCCATCGCGGCGGCGGGCGCGGGCGCGGTGAACGCCCGGTTTCCCACACCGTTTATGTGCTGGTGGGCGAAGGCAAGGATGCGAAGCTGCAGGCGGTGCAGATCAGGACTGGCATCAGCGACGGCATTTCAACCGAGGTGATTTCAGGTCTGGACGAAGGCGCGCAGGTTGTGACCGGCGTGGTTTTGACCGGCACGCAAACCGCCGCGACGGCAAATCCGTTCGGCGGTGGTCCCCGGCGCCCGCGCTGATTTGATTCCAAATTATTTTCGTGCAGACAAACCCCGTCATCAAGCTCGACGAAATTCACAAGACGTATCACACCGGCGAAGTGGACGTCCACGCGGTGCGCGGCGTCTCGCTGGAAATTTTTCCGGGCGAATTTGTCGCCATCATGGGTTCGAGCGGCTCCGGCAAAAGCACGTTGATGAACATGATCGGCGCGCTGGACCGTCCGACCGGCGGGCATTACTGGCTGGATGGCATTGACGTTTCCACGCTTGACCGCAACGCGCTCGCCGATGTGCGCAACGAAAAAATCGGCTTCGTTTTTCAAGGTTTCAATCTTCTGTCGCGGACGTCCGCGCTCGAAAATGTCGAGATGCCGATGCTTTACAACCGGCAGCGCATCCAGTCGCACGAGCAGCGCGCGCGCGCCATGCAATCGCTCGAACTGGTCGGCCTCGGCGAGCGCGCCGACCATCATCCGAACCAGCTTTCCGGCGGCCAGCAGCAGCGCGTCGCCATCGCCCGCGCGCTCGTGAACCGTCCGGCGCTTTTGCTGGCCGACGAACCGACCGGCAATCTTGACAGCCAGACGAGCATCGAAATCATGGGCGTGTTCCAGAAATTAAACGACCAGGGCATCACGATCATCATGGTCACGCACGAACTGGACGTGGCGCACTTCACCAAGCGCATGGTCATCCTGCGTGACGGGAAAATTGTCACCGACGAAGCCGTGCAAAACCGTTCCGTGGCGGATAAAGAATTGCAGCGGCTGCGCCAGGAACAGCAGGCCGTCAAACTCGCGTCATGAGAGTTTTCGCTTCAATCAAGATCGCCGGGCGCGCTTTGCGCCGGAATAAAATGCGCTCACTGCTGACGATGCTCGGCGTGATCATCGGCGTCGGCGCGGTGATCGGCTCGGTGAGCCTGACCTCCGGGGCGACCAAGCAGGTTGAAGATCAGGTCAGCAGTCTGGGCGCGAGCGTGATCACAGTTTTTTCCGGAAATTTCACCTTGGGCGGAATGCGCGGCGGCTGGGGCAGCGCGCCGACGCTGAAGGTGGCCGACGCACTGGCGATTGGCGGGTTGAAAAACGTCGTGGGCGTCAGTCCCGAAGTGCGCGACCGCGAACAGGTGCTGGCCAACGGCCTGAACTGGAACACGCAGGTCTTGGGCGAGTCGCCGGATTATCTGCAAATCCGCAACTGGACCATGGGCAGCGGCTCGATGTTTTCGGACCAGGACGTGCGCACCCTGGCCAAATCCGCCGTTATCGGCAAAACCGTGGCCGACGAGTTGTTTCCCAACGAAAATCCCGTCGGCCAGACCATCCGCATCCGCAACCTGCCCTTTCTCATCGTCGGCGTGCTGGCTCCCAAAGGCTTCAACCTGTTCGGACAGGATCAAGATGACACGGTGGTCGTGCCTTATACGAGCCATATGCACCGCATCACCACGCGCACCTTTGTGAACGATATTCTGGTGGAAGCCGCCAGCGACGAGACCATCGGCAGCGTGCAAAATGACATCACGGATTTGCTGCTCGTGCGCCATCGCAGCAAGGAGCAGGATTTCACCGTGCGCAACCAGTTGGAATTGATGCAGGCGCGCACGGCGGCGTCGCGCGCCATGGGATTTTTGCTGGCGGGCGTCGCCGCCGTCTCGCTCGTGGTCGGCGGCATCGGCATCATGAACATCATGCTGGTCAGCGTCACCGAACGGACGCGCGAAATCGGCATCCGCATGGCGGTGGGCGCGCGGGCGGCGGACATCCTCGTGCAATTTTTGATTGAGGCGGTCACGTTGAGCGCAATTGGCGGCGCAATCGGCATTGCCGGCGGTGTCGGCTTTTCAAAACTCGTCGCCTACATCAAGGACATGCCGACCGTCACGCCTGTCGGCTGGATCATCATCGCGGTTGTTTCCAGCGCGATCATCGGCATCATTTCCGGATTTTATCCCGCGTGGAAAGCGTCCAAGCTCGACCCGATTGAAGCTTTGCACTACGAATGAAGAAACATCCAACATCCAACATCCAACATCCAACGCCCAATGGCTTCGGGCGCGGATGCACCGGATTCATTGGATGTTCAGTGTTGGATGTTGGATGTTGGTT
>DMQW01000327.1 GCA_003455565.1 Limisphaerales bacterium | reverse complement strand
GCGTGTTTCCACAAAAATTATTTCAGCAAGAATTTCGGACGCGATTCGTTCATGGATTCTGGGTTCGATGATTTAAGTTTTCCACGACGAGCGGCGGCGCGTTCGTCATCAGTTTTGGGTCCGGCGGGATGTTCAGATAACTCGCGCAGCGTTCGGCAATGTCGCGGAACACCGGGCCGCAGACTTTGCCGCCGTAATAGCCTTCCTTCGGCTCATCCATCACGACGGAGATGCACAACTCCGGATTGTCCGCCGGAAAAAATCCGAGGAACGACGCAATGTATTTGCCCGGCGCGTAGGCGCCGTTTTCAACTTTCTGTGCCGTGCCGGTCTTGCCCGCGACGACGTAATTTTTCAGTGCCGCCTCCGCCGCCGTGCCGTCCTTGGTCGCCACCGTTTTCAAGGCTTCAATCATCAGCTTGCTCGTCGCCTCGCTGACGACCTGGCGCACGCGTTCGGGCTGATAGGTTTGCACCACGCTGCCGTCGCGTTCCTGCAAACGGCTCACGATCATCGGGCGCATCAGCCAGCCGTCGTTCGCGATGGCCGCCATCGCCTGCAACATCTGCAACCGCGTCACCGCCACGCCGTGACCCATCGGAATCTGCGCGATGGAAACCTTGGTCCAATCTTTTACGGGATGTAAAATTCCGCGCGCCTCGCCCGGCAGCGGAATGCCCGTGCGCTGGCCAAATCCGTATTCCGACGCGTAGTGGTAAAGGTTTTGTTCGCCGAGCTTGATGCCGATTTTAGCCGCGCCAATGTTGGACGATTTGGTGATGATGTTTTCCACCGACAAAATTCCGTGGGATTCGGCGTCATGCAAAACTCGTCCGGCAAAAGCGAAATGGCCATGCTCGCAATCAAATTGATCCGTCAACTTCACCGTGCCGGTGTTCAACGCGCCGGAGACGACGACGATTTTGAAAGTTGAACCCGGTTCCATGACGTCCGTGATGACGCGGTTGCGCGCTTCCGGCGTGATGCTGCCCGATTTATTTGGATCGTAATTCGGCAGCGAAACCATCGCCAGAATTTCGCCCGTGCGCGGACGCATGACGATGCCGGTGATGCTCTTCGGCGTGTGCTTTTGCAGCGCCTCCGCCAGCGCGGTCTCGACGATATGCTGCACCGCCGAATCAATCGTCAGCACCACGTTCAAGCCGTCGCGCGCCTGGACATCTTCGTCCCGCCACTCCACCAATTCATGCTGCGCCTTGTCGGTTTCCGTCACGCGCCAGCCGGCGACCCCGCTCAAGGGTTTTTGCATCGCCAGCTCCACGCCATCGCACCCGACAATTTTTGAAATGAAATGACCGCCTACATTGGTCTCCTCGACCGCTGGAAAACCGATCACCTGCCCGGCCAGCAAGCCGTTGGGATAAACCCGCATCTGGTCGGCCTCGGAATAAACTGCGTGTCGGCGGAGGTTGCGGAAAAATTCACGGTTCGCCCGCGAAAGTTTTGTTTCATCCACGCCAAACGTGAGATTGGTCATCGCCGCCGAAATCCGCTGCCAGGTTTCTTCGGGAACATTTCTGGCGAGCCGGACATAATGCAGTTCGTTGGTGACAATTTCGCCGTTGCTATTCCTGGAAACGAAACTGCGCGGCGTCAGTTTCTGCGCGAGCGCGGCCTCGTTGAGCTGCAGCAACGGCGCGATGACATGGGCGACGGCGGCCGGCTGATTCCCGATGAGCGATGGATCGGCGCAAACCGTCTTCACCGCGACGCTCGTGGCTAGAATGTTTCCATTCACATCCAAAATGTCGCCGCGCCGGGGTGCCTGGCGAAATTCGCGCTCGGTGTTGCCGTGCGCGAGTTTGGAGAGTTCGTCATGACGCAAAATCTGCAAATCCACCAGCCGGTAGCCCAGGCCGGCAAACGCCGCGCCAAGAATGGCGAGCAGCAGCAGCGCGCGTCTGATTTGCAGTTTGTTGGTCATCCTAAAAGCAGGCCAGCCGCCCGTGGCGATCGGTTCCTCAACCAACGGCGTCACGAACGGCGGCCAAAATTATTTCCCGAAAACTATTTCCGCTATGGTGTCAGCCCAGTCATTGACCGCTGCGTGAACTGGCGCGACACATTTTTATCTTTTGCGGGCAAAGCCGCTTCCTCCAGCCGCACCATCTGCATTGGCTGCGCGGGCGCGAGACCCAGGTTCAATTCCTTGGCGCGCTGATCCAGCATCACCGGCGAATGTAAAATCCCGATCTGGTCGCTGAGACGTTTGTTGTCGTTTCGCAACTGATCCAGGCGTATTTCACAGCGGCGTTGAAGCTGGTCGAGCCGGTGAATCTCGCTCTTCTGCCAGACGAAACCAATCGCCGAGCCGCAAAACAGCGAACACAGCAAAACCACTTTTATCACCGAACCAAACCGGATCGCCGCCGCCTGATTTTTTCGATTTTTTGCCATGCTAAATTTTTTCCAAAACCCGCAACTGCGCGCTGCGGCTTCGTGGATTTTCCTTCAACTCCGCTTCGCCCGGCAAAATTGCCTTGCGCGAAACCCACTTCAACTCCGGCACGCGCGGCGACCGCAGTTCCGGCACGTCCACCTTGCCGGGGAACGTGTAATCG
>DMQW01000034.1 GCA_003455565.1 Limisphaerales bacterium | reverse complement strand
CAAGTCGTTGAACTCCGCGAGCGTGGCGCCGCCGAACGTGTCTTCGGGAGCCAGTTCTTTCCACGCCCGCGCCATCGTCTCGCCTTTAAGCCGTATCTTCTTGTTGATGTTGCCCATAAATTCGCTTTGAAATGTCCGCTGGATGCTTTATCGCCAATAGGCGATGATTGCTTGCCATCTGGCTATGACTGATAGCTGGCCAGCCATAACTGATTGCCATAGTGCAACAAGTAATATCCAATTGGCAATAAATTATTTTCTACTGGCAATAGGTATTAGCCTATTGGAAACAAGTATTAGCCTTATGGCAATGACTCGTCGCTGACTGGCAATGAATCATCTGCTACATCATCCGGGTCGAATTCTTCAATCTCATGCGCTTCGTGGCTCTGTCCAGCCTTTGCCAGCCTCAAGCAAACGTCAAAGCAGAACGCGTCCGTTGGCAATGGTGGCCGTCTGCAAAGACCGGCGGGCAGAGGACTGCCCGCCCTGCCTGCGCATCAGCGCTTTCACGCAACCTTGGGTGGATTTGCGCGCCAGTGCGGTGTCCAGAAGCGGAGCACACATTTCAGCATCTGCGCGGCGTAGCCCCCTAAAAGCGGTTTTTGAATTTGCCCGTTATTGCAATGGTTTTGACTGCGGATGCCGCTTTCCTAATCCCCGCGCCAACCCATTTCCCTGTTTTTGGATGGCGGCTGTTCAGCTTTTTCCGAGTTTGCAAGGCTTGCTGGATGCGGTGTTTGACGCACAATTCTTGCCCTGGCGCAATCGGGCCGTTGCATTTAACGCAAAGACCGGCCTTGACGCGGCGTAATTGCCTTTTACGCTCGCGCGAGATTTTCAGCGGCGTAAATTCGTCCTCAATGCGCTTCGTGCTGTAGGTTCGCTTTGGTTTTTTCATGTGTCACTTTCACGGCCTGAATTTGCCTTCGCCAGCGCGACGGGCGCGGCCAAGCGTTTCGAGCGTTTTGAGGATTTCCAAATCGTCCGCTGGCTTGGCCCGGGCAAATTGTTTGGCTAAATCTTCTGGCTCATTCATTGGTTTTCAGAATTCATCAAACGGCCCCAAGCCTTCCACGCTGTAGAGTTTTTCGGTTTCCCAATTTACGGCGAGTTCCAGCACGGCCAGGCAATCGGCGGCGGTGTGGAGCAATTTTAGTTGCGCGGACGGGTGCAGATAGGCCGGGGCTTTGGCGGCAAGCTCGTCGGCAAGGGCGCGCACGCTGGCAGCTAATTTGTTTGGTGGCGTTGCGCCTGCAAACGTCAGCCGCTTGGCTTCCATCGCCTGCTCCGCCAATTCTTTCAACCGCTTCTCTTGCCCGCGCGTCGGCATCACCAGTGGCAACTGGCGCAAATCGCCAATCTCCCATTTCTGCGTGTGCTTGGTGAATTTCATTTTGAAGAAACTCACCAAATCAGAATTGAGCAGCGCGAGAAACGCCAGCGGTTCAATCACGCTGGCTTTTGGCGTCAACCGCATACTGTCTGCATCGAAAACGCACGGCTCTTGAAATCGCGCTTTCATCGCAACGTGATTGGCAACCGCTGTCCACGTCACGCCGCTTGTGAAAAAGAATTTGTGTCCCTGCCAACGTGCTTCCGATGCTGTCGAAAGCCAATCCACCGAAGCGCGTGACCAATCCACAAAAAGCGGCTCGTTATCAATCCAGCGGTTTCCTTCCGGGTCGCCTTTGCGGAATGGCACAAATTGAGCGCGGCCATAAAGACCGTTGTAAATCGTGGCAACGCGCGGCGCGTCCGCCGGTTCAACATAGTCTTCAGCGGAGCGCAAGCCGAGCGTCTTGCGCGGAATCATTTCCTTGGTCGCCTTGCGACGCCGGGAATTTTCGGCAGGCAACCATTTTTGAAATTCTTGGCACAGATCGCAAAATTCATCGTCGGAAACGTCGGCCTGTTTCTGCAATTTCCGCATTTTCGTGTGGCTCGCGCCCAGCCCTAAATCCGCTTCCCAAAAATTCTTCAAACCGGCATCCGTGCGCCAGAGTTTCAATAAATCTGCCTTGCGCGATTGCCACGCGAATAGGAAATCTTCCGGCTTGACAATCAAGTCCGGCAAAACGACGCGGTAAAGGTCTGACTTGGTGAAGCCGAGTTTAACCAGCGAGAATTTTTCTTTGAGCGGTTCAACGCACGCTTCCCATGCAGCAACATTCTTCGTCGGCTTGGCCGTGTCACCGCCGTTTTGGGCGAGCAAACCGAGAAATGCGGGTTTTATTTCCGCGTCCGCAAGCCAGCGAGTTGACCATTCCTCGCGGCTGACTTTAATTTTTTCTGCCTGTGCCGTGCCTTGCAAGAAGCCGAGAAACCGTGCGTTATTCGCCGTCCGCATCCCTTGTCCACCGTCGGCAATCAGGCCAACGAGCGTCACGTCGCCCGGCTTCAAAGTTTTGTGGTAAGCAGAAATGTCTTCGTGGTTGTCTGCGAATTTTTGAGAGCCTTCGATTTTTTCCCACCATTCACCGACGAGTTTCTTGACCGGCTCGTTAAATTTTTCAAACAGCCGCAACGTGCCGGGGCGCGGTTCAAAGAAAACCTGCTTGTGCGCGTCGCGCCAGAGCGCGGACGGCACGCGATGAAACCGCAAACAGCCATGTTCGCCGTGTTGCACCTCGCCGGCGTCGCCCGCGAGCTTGGTGGCATCGGAAAATGTCAGTTCGCCGATGGATTTCAGCGTCGGCAAATCTTTATCCGGCTTGGTCGGTTTGCCGTTGGCGACTTTGCGCGGGCGGGCTTGGACAAAGAGCGTTTCCCTGTCTCTTATACA
>DMQW01000016.1:469-11712 GCA_003455565.1 Limisphaerales bacterium | reverse complement strand
GTCGGTTTTGCGCCAGAAATTTTTGACGCTGGCGAGCGAGGCGAGTTTCAACAATGACATCGGCGTGCCGATGACCTTGTTGCGATTGGACAGAACGCATCAAGTCGCCGTGCTGGAAGCGGGGACAAATCATCCGGGCGAACTCGCGCCGCTGGTGAAAATGATCCGGCCAAAGTTCGGGATCACCACGAACATCGGGCGCGAACATCTGGAATTTTTTGGCGATGTCGCGGGCGTGGTCAAAGAAGAAGGCGCACTCGCGGAACTGTTGCCGGCGGATGGAAAGCTGTTTTTAAACGGTGACTGCGAGTGGTCGGAAAAAATTGCGGCGCGGACGAAGGCGCAGGTTGTCCGCGTTGGTTTCGGCGAAAAAAACGACTGGCGCGCGAAGGGAATCCGGCTGGATAAAAATGGCGTGACGTTTCAAGTCGTCGCGGCGGACGCAGAATTGAGCGGCGAATATCGGATTAATTTATTGGGCCGGCATCAGGTGGTGAATTCACTTTTTGCCGTGGCTTTGGGTGGGGAACTGGGCCTAGGCCGCGCTGAAATTCAGCGCGGCCTGGCCGACTGCCAGCCACCGAAAATGCGGATGCAATTTTGGGAGGCGAACGGCATTCGCGTGCTTGATGACGCCTACAACGCCAATACGGACTCCATGCTGGCGGCCTTGGAAACATTGTGCGATCTGCCGTTGCAAGGCCGACGCGTGGCGGTGTTGGGCGACATGACGGAATTGGGCGCGCACAGCGCGGCGGCGCACGCGGAAGTCGGCCGGCGCGCGGCGGAACTGGGCGTCGGACAATTGTTCGCGGTCGGAAAAATGGCACCGGTCACGGCGCAGGCGGCGCGAGACGCGGGACTGGCGCGGGTGGTTGAATTTGCGGAAGTTGAAGGCGCGTTGAAGGCGGTGAAAAGTATGTTGAAGGCGGGCGATGTGGTTTTGCTGAAGGCGTCGCGGTCGTCGCGGCTGGAACGCATCGCGGAAACGTTGAAGGCGGAGAAAAATTAAGATGCTGTATTATTTGAGCCAATACATTTTGGACTGGGCGCACGGCACCGAATGGGAAAGCCGGCTGTCGTTTTTGCGTCTGTTCAGATACATCACGGTGCGCTGTGCGGGCGCGGCGGTGACGGCCTTGATTTTGAGCTGGTGGCTGGGGCCGAAAATCATCCGCTGGCTGAAGGATTTGAAATTCGGCCAGGAATATCCGGACAAAGCCGAAGAGGCGGGCCTGTCAAATACTCGCGTGAATAAAAAAGGCACGCCGACGATGGGCGGAGTTTTGATTGTGCTGGCGTTGATTTTTTCGACGATGTTATGGGCGCAGTGGAACGCGCAGGTGGAGTTGACGATGTTGTCGGTATTTGTTTTGGCAGGACTAGGATTTTACGATGACTACGCAAAAATTATGAAGCAGAGCGGCGGCGGCACGCCGCCGAGGGTGAAGTTGATCACGCAATTTTCGCTGGCGGCGTTCGTGGGAATTTATCTGTGGAATTTGCCGGCGATGAGCGAACTGCATCTGCTCGGCAGCAAAACTGTCATCCACAGCAATCTGGTCACGGATTTGATGCTGCCGTTTTACAAATACCCGGTTCACGTTGGCGTGGCGGCGGGAATTTTGGTGGTGATGCTGGCGATTGTCGGCAGTTCCAACGCGGTGAATCTGACGGACGGCCTCGACGGTCTGGCGATCGGCTGCACGCTGATCGTGGGTTTTGTGTTTCTGTTTTTCACCTATCTGGCGGGCAATTTTAAGGCGGCGGCGTATCTACAGATTCCGTTCGTGCCGGGCGCGGGCGAACTGACGGTTTTTTGCGCGGCGCTGCTCGGCGCGGGGCTGGGTTTTTTGTGGTTCAACTGTCATCCGGCGCAGGTTTTTATGGGCGACACGGGATCGCTTGCGCTGGGCGGCGCGTTTGGCATCGTGGCGGTGCTGATTCATCAGCCGTTGGTGCTGGTGATCGCGGGCGGCATGTTTGTGCTGGAGGCGTTGTCGGTGATTTTGCAGAAGGGCTGGTTCAAGTTCACCCGGCTGAAAACGGGCACGGGCCGGCGGATTTTTCTGATGGCGCCGCTGCACCATCATTTTGAAAAAAAGGGCTGGCACGAGTCGCAGGTGGTGATGCGCTTTTACATTTTGTGCGTGCTGTGCGCGGTCGTCGCGCTGGCGACCTTGAAACTGCGGTGAAATGAATTTATGAAACGCAAAAAAAACATCGCGGGCAAATGCTTTGCTGCTTGCACCGAAGGCTCGCGGTTGTTAATTTTTTTATCGGAAGCAGCCCGGCGCGCGACGGCTGGCGGATTGTCCTGGGAATTCGGTTTTTCTGCCAGTTGTCATTTCCGCGACGACTTCACGCCACTAATGAGCAAAAATATTTTAACGCGTTGCGAAATTTTTCGAGGGAAAGTTTCGCGGCGCAAAAATCAAAAACCAAAACAGCACCTCGAAGAAAGGACGCAACCGCGCCAAACCCATGAATAAATCAAACCCGTTCGTTCCCAAAGGCTCCTTGTTGGAGCAGCAAAGCCAGCGCCGTTCGCGCCTCAAGATCGCCGTCTTCTGTGTGCTCGCCGTGAGCGTCACCGGCCTCGTCGCCATGCTCATCCAAGGTTGCAAACGCACCTCGCCGGATACTGAAATTCAACCGCCGCCGTTCGCTGAAACGAATCCGCCGGACATGGGCGTCAATCCGCTGCCGATGGTGTATACGAATCCGGTCGTCGTGCCGATGCCGACCAATCCTTCGGTCGTGGTGCCTGAACCCGTGACTCCCGCCGCCGGTTCCGAATACGTCGTCGTCAAAGGTGATTCACTCGCGAAGATCGCCAAGAAAAACGGCATCAGCCTCAAGGCGCTTGAAGCTGCGAACCCGACGGTTCAGCCGACCAAATTAAAAGTCGGCCAGAAGCTCGTCATTCCTGCCGGCGGCAAATCATTGACTGACGCGGCGGCGCCTCCCACCGCTGCCGTTGGCGATGCCGGCACTGCGAGCTACACCGTGAAATCCGGCGACACGCTGACCAAGATTGCCAAGGCTCATAGAACCACCGTCAAAGCCATCGAGGCGGCGAACGGCTTGACGACGACGAAAATTTCCGTCGGCAAAAAATTAAAAATTCCGTCCAAGGCGGAAGCAACTCCGGCCGCCACCGCGCCGGTGCCGGTTGAAGCTGCGCCCGCGCCGCCCACATTGCCGGTATCGGCAGTTCCGGCTGCGCCTGCGCCGACGAATTAGCCGCGCCAAAACGCGGCTGGCATTTTTTGAAAAATTGCAATGAGAGTCGCCGTCACTATTCTGGCTTTTTGCGTCACCAGTCTCCTCGCGTTGGGGCTGGTGATGCTTTATAGCTCAAGCATGACGCAGGTCGGGGCGCAATACCTGCAGTTGCAGCTCGTCTGGTGTTTCCTCGGTTTCATTTTGTGCGTGGCGGCGGCCGCCTTTGATTATCAACAGCTCAAAAAAATCGTCTGGCCGTTTTTCCTGCTCGCGCTGGTGTTGCTGGTGCTGGTGCTGCTGCCCTTGCCGCACGGCCTCACCAAAAAAATCAACGGTGCGCATCGCTGGTTCATCCTGCCGGGAATGCGCCTGCAACCGTCCGAACTCGGCAAGCTCGCCCTCATCATCGCGCTGGCGTGGTATGGCGACCGCTACCAGCGCAAGATGCAAACCTTTCGCTGGGGAATTTGCCTGCCCGTCGTCATCATCGCCGCCATCCTCGGACTGGTTTTTGTTGAACCCGACCGTGGCACGACCATTTTGCTCGCGGCCGTCAGCGGCTCAATTCTTTTGCTCGCGGGCGTCCAATGGAAATTCATCATCCCGCCGGTGATTCTCGCGGCGGTCGGGCTGGCTGTTTCCATCTGGCACGATCCAATGCGCATGAAACGCATTTTTAGCTGGCTTGACATGGAGCAAAACAAGGAAGGCGTCGGCTATCAGGCGTATCAGGCGATGATCGCGCTTGGCTCCGGCGGCTGGACCGGCCTTGGCCTTGGCAACGGACGCCAGAAACTCGGCTGGGTTCCCGAACATCACACCGATTTTATTTTTTCCATCATCGGCGAAGAACTGGGTTTGCTCGCCACGCTGCTGGTCATTCTTGCATTTGTCGTCATCGCGCTCTGCGGCATTTACATCGCGCTCCACGCCCGCGACACCTTCGGCACTTTGCTCGCGATCGGCATCACGCTGCTCATCAGTTTGCAGGCCGCGATCAACATCGGCGTCGTCACCAGCGCGCTGCCGAACAAAGGACTGCCGCTGCCGTTCATCAGCTACGGCGGCTCGAACCTGCTGGCGATGTTCACCTGCGTCGGCATTTTGTTCAGCGTCGCGCGGCAGGCGAATCCGGCGAAAATTACCGCGTCCGATTTTGTCGCCGACGAAAATCAAAATCCCTTTGCCGCCAAGGCAACATGACTGCTCCCAAAACCAAAACGCCATTCATCGCCATCGCCTGTGGCGGGACGGGCGGCCATCTCTTTCCCGGCCTCGCCGTCGCGGAGCAGCTCAAGCAGCACGGCTGTGACGTCGCACTGCTCATCTCACCGAAGGACGTGGACCAGCAGGCCGTGAAATCCGCATTCGGCATGGAGATTTTCACGCTGCCCGCCGTCGCGCTGCAAAACAAAAATTATTTTTCCTTCGCCCGCAGCTTCGTGAAATCGTGGTTGTCCGCACGGAAAATTTTCAAGCAACGCCAGCCGGTCGCCGTCCTTGCGATGGGCGGGTTCACCAGCGCGCCGCCGGTTTTCGCCGCGAAATTTTCCGGCATAAAAACCTTTCTGCACGAGTCCAACACCATTCCCGGCCGTGCGAACAAATTTCTGGCACGCTTCGTCAACGTGGCGTTCGTCGGCTTTCCCGAAACGGCGGCGCGGCTGAACGTCCGCAAAGTCACCGTGACCGGCACGCCGGTCCGCCCGCAGTTTTGTAGTAGCGGACTTGAGTCCGCTCATTTTTCCAGCGAAGAAATTCACAGCCGACTTACGTCGGCTGCTACGATTGAAAATTGCCGCACCGCGCTTGGGCTTGAATCCAATCGTCCCACAATTCTGGTCGTCGGTGGCAGCCAGGGCGCGAGCGGCCTCAACGAAATGGTTTTGTCCGCACTGCCATTGCTCGCGGAAAAAAACTGGCAATGGCTGCACCTGACCGGCGTGAACGATTTTGAAAAAGTAAAGACTGCCTACGCGACGCGTGGAATCACAGCGGTCGTGAAACCGTTCCTCGCGGAAATGGATCTCGCGCTCGGCGCGGCGACGGTTGCGGTCAGCCGGGCGGGTGCATCATCGCTCGCGGAAATGGCCGCCATGCGTTTGCCGTCGCTGCTCGTGCCGTTTCCGGCGGCGGCGGACAACCACCAGTTTTTCAACGCCCGGATTTTTGAGATGAGCGGCGCAGCGCGGCTGCTGGAACAAAAAAAATCCACGCCCGAAAAAGTCTCCGCGATGCTGGCCGAACTCGTGGAGGACAACTCCGTCCGTTCAAAAATGCAGTCCGCCCTGACGCAGTGGCACGCGCCCAAAGCGGCGGAACAGATTGCGGATAATATTTTACGCACCGTTTTCGAAAACGCCGGACGCCCCGTCAATGAAGGGGAAACGCCGGTTTTGGCGCGGGATCAAAATGTTCCGCAGCCTGGAAAAATCGAGCAGCACAATCTTTCCACCGCCTGATGACTCTGAAAACTCCAACCATTGCCGATGAACTGGCCAAACTGGTTTCGCCCGCGACGATCTTTCGCCGCAACGAGCCGCTGGCGAAGCACACGACGTTGCGCGTTGGCGGTCCGGCGGATGTTTATGTTGAACCGGCGACGGAGGCCGAGCTGGCGGCAATCCTGAATTTTTGCGGTGAACGCGGCGTGAAGTTTTTTATTCTCGGTCGCGGCTCAAATTTGATCGTGCGCGATGGTGGTTTTCGCGGCGTGGCCATCTGCCTGTGCCAAGCGAATTTCAGCAAGATTGAAATTGACGGTGAACGGCTGCGCTGCGGTGCGGGCGCGAAATTAAAAAATGTCGCCGTCGAGGCGAAGCGCCACGGCTTGAGCGGCGTGGAATTTCTGGAAGGCATTCCCGGCAGCGTCGGCGGGGCGTTGCGCATGAATGCCGGCGCAATGGGCGGCGCGACGTTCGATGTCGTCGAATCGGTGCGCGTGATGAATTCAGTCGGCGATGTCTGCGAGTTTGCGCCGCACCAGATCGCGGTGGAATATCGCTGCTGCACGACGCTGAAAAATCATATCGCCCTCGGCGTGGTTTTTAAATGCACGCCGGCACCGGGCGCGGAGATTGAAAAGCGCATGAAGGCGTTCAGCGAAAAGCGCTGGTGTTCGCAGCCTGCCGCGCCGAGCGCGGGTTGCATGTTCAAGAATCCGGCGGCGATTCCGGCGGGAAGATTAATTGATGAACTCGGCTTGAAAGGCGAGCGCGTCGGCGGCGCGGTGGTTTCCGCCGAGCATGGCAATTTCATTGTGAACGACGGCCAGGCGACGGCGCATGACGTGCTGGAACTGATTGCGATTTTGCAGACGAAGGCCAGGAACGAGCGCGGGATTGAGTTGCACACGGAAGTGGAAATCATCGGAGAAGATGATTAAAAAAAATTTTATGAAGCAAACATCCAACATCCAACATCGAACACCGAACATCCAATGGAACGGCGGACGTGGCGATTGGGCGTTGGCTGTTGGCTGTTGGCTGTTGGCGGTTACCGCCTTTTCAGACAAATGATCAAGCTGCTGAACATCGTTGTCATGCTCGGCGGGCCGAGCGCGGAACGCGAAGTCTCGCTGCGTTCCGGCGCGGCGGTGGCGTCGGCGCTGCGTTCGCTTGGCCACGAAGTTGTCGAACTGGATCCGCGTGATGAAAACTGGGTTTTGCCGCCGGACACGGACGTGGTTTTTCTGGCGTTGCACGGGACTTACGGCGAGGACGGCACGGTGCAGCAGGAACTGGATGAACTGGGCGTGGCTTACACGGGCTGTGATGCGGAGGCGAGCCGCATCGCATTCGACAAGGTGCTGACCAAACAGAGTTGCATCGAGGCCGGCGTGCCGACGGCAAAATTCATCATGGTGAATTCGCCGCAGACGCCGTTGCCGAAAAAATGGCAACTGCCGCTGGTCGTCAAGCCGTCGAGGCAGGGTTCCAGCGTTGGCCTGCAATTTGTCGAACGCGTCGAAGATTGGCAAAATGCGCTGACGGAAGCTTTCAAATTTGGCCCGGAAGTTTTGGTGGAGGAAAAAATCATCGGGCGCGAGACGACGTTGGGCATCCTGGATGGAAAAGTTTTGCCGGTGGTGGAAGTCCGGCCCAAGAGCGGCAGTTACGATTACAAAAATAAATACACGGCGGGCAACACGGAATATTTTTGCCCGGCAGATTTTGACGCCGCGACGACGAAGCGGATTCAAGACGCCGCGCTCGGAGCCTTCAAGGCGGTCGGCGGCCGCGATTATGCGCGCGTGGACGTGATGGTGCGGGCGGACGGTTCGCCGGTGGTGCTGGAGGTGAACACGCTGCCGGGCATGACGGAAACGAGCCTGCTGCCCAAGGCGGCGGCGGCGGCGGGATTGAGTTACGCTGATCTGTGTCAATGCATGATTGAACTGGCGTTGGAGCGCGAAGCGGTGTTGGTGTAGCGGCGTCTCGGAAGAGCGCCGTTCACTTATTGAAAATTCAGCGGCGCTCTGCCGAGACGCCGCTACGAGACGGAAAATTTTATGTGGTTTAAGCGCGAACAAAACAAAAACCGGCGGTTGCACCGGATTCATGTGCTGGATGTGAAACTGCGTTCCGACCAGGTGCGCTCGACGCGCGTGCGGCTGGTGGCGATGGCCGGCCTGTTGTTGTCCTGCACTTTTTTCAGCCTGTATCTGTTATGGCGCGTCGGCGTGTGGACGCTGGACACGTTTGTCTATTCCAACGCGGATTTCGCGATCCAGCAGATTGATGTGCAGACGGACGGCGTGATCGCGCCGGAACAACTGCGCCGGTGGTCGGGCGTGAAGCCGCAGGCCAATCTCATCGGCCTCGACCTCGCGGCGGTGAAACGGAACCTGGAACTGGTCTCGGTCATTGATTCCGTGTCCGTCGAACGCGTGCTGCCGCGCACGTTGAAAATCCGCGTGACGGAGCGCGACCCGATTGCGCAGGTGAACGTGGCGTGGGCGGACGCGGCCGGTGGCATCAGCGTCCACATTTTTCAACTCGATGCGGACGGCGTGGTGATGCAGCCGCTCGACCCGCGTCTGTGCATCGTGCCGCTGGCGCAGATGAATTCACAACTGCCGGTGATTACGGGGCTGAACTCGTTTCAATTGCAGCCGGGCCGCCGCATGGAACTGCCGCAGGTGCAGGCGGCGCTGCGGCTGGTCTCTGCTTTTGAACATTCGCCGATGGCCGGGCTGGTGGACTTGCGGCGCGTGGATGTTTCCGCGCCCGGCGTGGTGGTGGCGACGACGGGGCAGGGCAGCGAAATCACTTTCGGACTGGAAAATCTGGATCGGCAATTGAGCCGCTGGCGGCAGATTTACAATCTTGGTTTGAGCCAGAGCAAAATAATCGCGTCGGCGGATCTGGCGGTGGCGAACAACGTGCCGGTGCGCTGGATGCTGGCCAGCGTGGTGCCGGTCGCGCCGGTGAAAGCGGTTAAACCCCCAAAAAATCGGAGGAGAAATGTTTGAAGATTCCAACATAGTTGTCGGGCTGGAAATCGGCACGTCGAAAATCTGCGTCGTCGTCGGCGAACAAAACGCCGAGGGCGCGGTCAACATCATCGGCCTGGGACAATCGTTATCCAGCGGCGTGCGCAAAGGCGAAATCTGCGACACCGAAAAGGTGGAGCAGGAGGTGCGCGCGGCGATCTTCGAGGCCGAGCAGATGGCCGACGTGGAGATTCGCAGCGTTTATCTCGGCGTGACCGGCGGCCACATTCGCGGCTTCAACAATCGCGGCGTGCATCCCGTGGTTTCCGCCGACCGGGAAATTTCCGATGACGATGTGCAGGACGTCATCAAGAACGCCAAGGCGATCAATCTGCCCGCCGAAAACACCGTCGTCCACGCCGTGCGCCAGCATTTTTTTGTGGACGGTCAGGACGGCGTGACGAATCCCGTCGGCATGTTGGGCGCGCGTTTGGAAGTGGACATGCACGTCATTCACGGCCATGCGAACCGGTTGCAGAACGCCATCCGTCTCGTGCGCGCGACGCAGTTGGAAGTGAATGAAATTGTCTTCACCGGCATCGCCTCCGCGCTCGCGCTGCTCTCCAGCGAGCAGAAGGAACTCGGCGCGCTGGTCATTGACATCGGCGGCGGCACGACGGAATTCGTGGTTTATTCCGAAGGCGTCATCCGGCACGCGGGCGTGCTGGCGGTCGGCGGCGACCACGTTTCCAACGACCTCGCCTTTGGCCTGAAAGTTCCCTTGAGCCGCGCGCAAAAATTAAAACATGAATATGGCTCCGCGCTGATCACGGAAGCCGCCAAAGGCCAGACCATCAGCATCACCAATGAACTCGGCCTCACGCTCAAGACGGTGAACCTGGAACATCTGCAACGCATCATGTCGCTGCGGCTGGAAGAACTGTTTGAGATCATCGCGCACGAACTCGAAAAGGCCGGCCTCACCGATTATCTGCGCGCCGGAGTTTTTCTCTGCGGCGGCGGTTCGCGCGTGCCGGCCATCGCGAAACTGGCCGAGCGCGTCTTCCAGATGAACGTCACGCACGGCCACGCCGGTTCCATGAGCGGCATCACCGCCGCGCTCGACCAGCCGGAATTTGCCGCCGCCATCGGCCTCGTCAAATATGGCTCGTTGAAAAACCGCCGGCGCGAGCGGCGCGGCGGACTGGGCGGCACGCTCGGCAGCATCAAAAATATGTTTGGCAGTTTTTTGCAACGCTCTTGAAAGGACGATTATGGAAAATCCCGGACAAAAAGATCTGCTCGCCGCAGCCGGAAAACCGGTCGTGAAATTTTTTGGCGTCGGCAACGCCGGCGTCACCTTGCTCGACGCGGTGAACACGCCGGAATTTGCCGGAGCCAATTTCATCGCCATCAACACGGACGCCTCGTCGCTCGCGTCGTCGTCCGCGATCGTGAAGTTTCATCTTGAAAGTAAATTGCTGTGCGGCCTCGGCTCCGGCGGCGATGCCGACCGTGGACGCGCGCTGGCCGAGGAGCAATTCTCCACGCTGAAATCCGCGTGCAACGGCGCGAACGTCGTTTTTATCCTGTCTGGACTTGGCGGCGGTGCGGGCAGCGGCATCAGCCCCGTGCTGGCGCGGGCGGCGCGCGAGGCGGGCGCGCTGGTGCTGGCGTTCGTGACCTTGCCGTTCGATTGCGAAGGCAACCGTCGCGAAAACCAGGCGCAGCAAAGCCTCGAACAGCTCAAGTCCGCCGCCGACGGCGTGATCTGTCTGCCGAGCCAGAAAATTTTCAAGCTGATTGACGAGAATTCCACCTTGCTGGAAACCTTCCGCGTCACCGGCGGCTTGCTGCTCGAAGGCGTGCGCGGCGTGTGGCAACTGCTCACGCGGCCCGGACTCATCCAGATTCATTTTTCCGATTTGTGCGCGCTGGTCCGCGACCGGCACGCGGAGAACGTCTTCGCTTTTGTGGAAGCCACCGGGCCGGGCCGGGCGCGGGAAGTCGTGGAAAAAATCCTCGCGCATCCGCTGCTTGATGAAGGCCGCGCGCTGGCGGAATCCGATGCCATTCTCGTGAGCCTCACGGCGGGCAAAGATTTGACGATGGCCGAGATCAGCCGCGTGATGGAACAGATGAAACGTCAATGCGGCCGGGCACAGATCATAATGGGCGCGGCGGTGGACGCGGCGTTGAAAGACCGGCTATGCGTCACGCTCATCGCGGCGAAACAAAGTTCGTTGACGGTGAGTGAACCAGTGCGGACGAATTCGTGGGGCGGAATTTCCACCCCGCCGGCGAACCACCGCGAGCCGGTGATGCCGCGCGGCCGGGGGCAGCGGAAACATTCCAAACCCGTCCAGACGCAACTGCCGTTGTCCATTGTTTCCAAGGGCCGGTTTGACAAGAGCGAGCCGACGATTCACGGCGGCGAAGACCTGGACGTGCCGACCTTTCTCCGGCGCGGCGTGGCGATGAATTGACTTCATTTCCGCAACCACGCGGACAGCACGTTGTTTGTGCCAAACGTCAGGCGCAGTTTGTTTTCGTAGTAACTCGGCGAAGTCTGGACGATGCC
>DMQW01000016.1:0-359 GCA_003455565.1 Limisphaerales bacterium | reverse complement strand
AGTCTGGACGATGCCGACGCCGCCGGGGCGACCGTAAAATCCGGTGCCGACCACGACGCTGCTGCCGTTGCTGGAACGAGTGATCCACTCGGCGATGGCCTGGCCGTCGCTCAACTTCGCCTGTTTGTCCGGCGGACCGAGTTCCACGACCGCCTGGTCAAAGGTGTAAGCGCCGACGCGGGCGTTCCAGTCAACCCGATGGGTCGCGCAGCCGGCGAAGAGAATTGCGGTCGCGGCGAACAGGAAAATTTTCAGTCCGAAATTTGTTTTCATCGTTTTCATGGGTGGAATTTAATCTGCGCCCATCAAAGTGCAAACGGCAAATTGTTTTGGCGGTATCTGCTTTTGTTTTCTTAATC
>DMQW01000043.1 GCA_003455565.1 Limisphaerales bacterium | reverse complement strand
GAAACCTCCAGCGATCTGCTGACTTGGCAGACGCTGCTGGACGGCATTGCGGGAACCGGCGGCGACGTGACCGTCCCCGACAGTCGCAACTTGTCCGGGGCAACGCAGATGTATTACCGCGTGGCGGTTTATTGACCCGAAAACCGAAGTTGCAAGGCGCGGGTAGCGATGACGCCTCGTCACCGGGTGGCTGCGACGCCCTCGTCGCATTTTTTCAGACGCCGGGAAAGACGACGCCCAACCGGCGACGAAGGTGTCGCCAGCACATTCCGGCGACGGGGTGTCGCAGTCACACGCAGACCAGTTGCGGAGTTCGGGTTGAAACGAATTCCAAAAAGTTGGGGTTCAAACTTCAGTTTGCGCGCGCCGAACCAGCTGAAGCTTGAACTCCAATAAGCGACCGACGGTCCGCCCCGGTCCGTTGATCAAAGTTTGGCCAGAATCCGTCCAACTTGTTGCGCGTGGATTTCCGGCGCGCCTTCCGTCCACACCATGAAATCGGAACGGGAAATTTTTTGTTCAACCGGCCACTGCGCGGCAATGCGTTGCTGAATTTCTTCCGGCGTCCAGCCGCGCGCCAACAGCCGTTCACGCTGGCTCGCGGCGGAACAGGCAACGCAGATGATTTTGTCAAAGTGCGATTCGGCGCCGGTCTCGAACAAAAGCGGGATGACCACGATGGCGGGCGCGCAATTTTCCTGGCGCCAGATTTTGATCTGCGCCAGCCAGCGTTCGCGGATGCGCGGGTGGAGAATGGCTTCGAGTTTCTGGCGGGCGGCGGAATCGGCGAAGACGAGGCGGGCGAGCTGGTCGCGTTTCAATTCGCCGGCGGATGAAATAATTTCAGCGCCGAATTCCCTTTGAATTTCCGCGAGCGCCGGCTGGCCGGGGCGGACGAGTTCGCGGGCAATTTCATCCGTATCCACGACCCGCGCACCAAGCTGCAAAAAAAAACCGGCGGCGGTGGATTTGCCCATGCCCGCGCCGCCGGTCAGACCGCAGAGTTTCATTGGCAAAACTACGGCACCAGCAGGGCGCGGTAGAAACGCACTGGATAATTGGACGCGTAAGGATCGGTGAACAGGAATGGATTCACATTGGTGTAAATCGGAATCCAGTTCACGAGATTGGTGGATGCCTGGATGATGTTGGTCTGTCCGGGTGTGCCGGTAAGACTGAATTGGAACGTGCCGTTGGTGCTCACGAAAGTGCCGGATATTTGAGGCGGAGTCGGGAATCCAACGTTGACTGTGGCCGAGGCAAAATTTTCATCCGGGTTTGGGTCAGGGGTGTCAGCATTGACGATGGCAGAGTTTTCGATGCTTCCGGCGCTGTTGGCCCGCACAACCAGCGTCAGTTGCGCACCCGCATTGGTGGCCAGCGTGCCGATGTTCCAAACCACCAGTGATCCGCTGCGGGTCACCGAGCCTTGCGTGCTGTTGCTGGAAACAAGGCTGACGCTTGACGGCAGGGTGTCTGACACAATGGCATTGCTGCTGGCGGATGGCCCGTAATTGGTCACCCCGATGATGTAAACCACATTGCTGCCAACCAGAACCGTGCCAGGTGCAGCCGTCATTGAAAGCGCAAGGTCAGCGGCAAAACCAACCGGATTAGCCGTGGTCAGGGTGAGCACCCAGCCATTGGAAATGATGCCGGAATCAAATACGGCGTCGTCCTGCACAAAGAGTTCCCAAGTGCCGTTCGGATTGCCGCCATTCAAGGCGCTCAAAGTGGAACCATAAGGCGGCGGCGGCGGGGAAAGATGAGTTGGACCAACCACCGTGGTATTAACCATGGCATTGATCAAATTGGTTCCGTTGGGCGTGCCCAGACCGGTGCAAAGGTCATAACCGGGCACCGCATTGAAAAGATTCGGGCTGCCGCTCCATCTGTTATTGCCAGTCGTGATGTCGTGAAAACAGGCGGCGTAGTTCGTTCCCGCAGCGATTGTGTAGAGCACCGGGTTGATGAAACCGACTGAGGCATGGCCGCTGTCAGTAGCCTGTTGATTGACCAACGCAGTAAATCCAGCCCACAGCGGCGCAGCCACACTGGTGCCGCCCACTCCAGTGTAAAAGACGCCGCCATCGGCTATGACCAAAACGTCATCCGCCGTCATGGCAACATCGGGCATATTACGAAAAGTGGTCGAACCCTGACTGGCTGTCATGTTGATGTTTGTCTGCCAGGTCGGTATCGTATAGTAGGTGCTGATGGCACCGCTGCTGCCGATTCCATCTTCGATAGAACCAAAGCGGATTCCCCAATTCCAAACGGTTTCTGAAGCATAAGAGGCGCCCGCACCGTTCATCGTCAAAGTTGTTCCACCAACCGACGTCAGGTAAGCACTGTCCGATGGCGCGCCAAAGCGAAATGGACTATCAACTGTCCCGGCGGGATAGGCATCACCGTCACCAGAGGCGGTAAAGAATGTCTGGCCTTGCACAGCCATTTGCTTGAAAATCTGATCCGTTGTCACCGTAGGACCGCCGCTCCATCCCCAGGAACAACTGATTTGCTTGGCCAACTTATCCGTAGCAATGCGATTCAGGACGTCGTTAGGATGAAAATTATAGGGGTTGCCCTCATAAACGACTATTTTGGACAAGGCCGGTGCCATTGACATGACCATCTCAATATCCAGTGACACTTCGATTTCCCCACCGTTGCCGGTTGGCGCGCCGTTGAACCCGTCAATCAAAACATTTTGCAGGGGAATATTCGTCCGGCCAGCCAAGGCTGCGTAGGCGGTGATATCGCTGGCAAGATACCCGTCAAACTGCACCAGTGCGACCGTCTGCCCAGAACCGTTGACGGAGGTGCCGCGAACGTAAGCCGTTCTAAAATCATTCCCGATATAATTACCGCTGGGACCGGAACCCACATTCGGCGTCACGCCCGACGCGGCATTTACTGTCACACCCGATGACTGGACGGGTGGCTTGAATTTAAGCTTGGGGTGCGGCCGACGGTAACTGTCGAGGCCGCTGATGTCCTGAATCGAAAGCGTGGCTGGAACCGAAGGCTCAACATCCGGTGCAAAAAAATCGCGGGCTTCCGTTGGGTGGGCATAGGTGCGCAAGGTGACATGAAAGGCGTTCTCGACATCCGAAACTTTTCCGCTCACATCCAGCAACATCCGGTTTGGATGCGTGCCGACCACCGTCAGTCCGTTCGCCGCCGCAAAATTTTTCACCGCTTGATAATCCTGCTCCGTCGGGCCGAACTGCGCCGTGAACTGTTCCGGCGACAGATAACAGTGATAGTTTGTGCTCGCAGGGTCATAAAGCTGCTGGAGCAGATTGGTCAATGCTTCCCGGTTTCTCAACGGCAGGCCGAGGGCAAGGTTCAGGCTGGTCGCCGCTGGCAACCGTCCCTTCGCCGACAATTGCGACACCACCGCCGGCACATGGCCTGACAGCGTCACCAAGCCGGGAACCGCCGCCACGCTTGAAAAAACCACGACGCCCGACAT
>DMQW01000003.1:694-8083 GCA_003455565.1 Limisphaerales bacterium | reverse complement strand
TTGCGCGCCAGAATGATGAAGACCGCCTGCGTGATGTCCCCGGCCAGATGCGGGTCGCGCACCGACCGCAGCGCCACGGAATAGACGAGATTGACGTGGCGCGCGACGAGCGCGGCAAACGCCTCCTCGGAATTGCGCCGGGCGTATTCCCGCAGCAGGGTCAGGTCGTCATTGGTCATTTCACTCATATCATTTACGCCGATGTGAAAAGGGGACAGATTATTTTTGCGGCCGGCGATTTTATCCAGCGGTTCTTAATTTGAACGGAGCGCGAGTTGTCCCAACTCGCAGCGGGTGGAAGAACAAGCGATGGCTCGGATAATTTCAACGTTAGTCGGTCTGGCAACGCGCTGCGGTTTGGGGCAAACCGCGCTCCGGGGAAACTCATTTGCCAGCCGGTTTTTCCGTCACTGGCTTGGGCCGATGCAGCACCATCACGTTGCCGACGCGCATGACGAGGTGGCTCGCCGTTTTTTCCGCCAGTTGCGGCGCAAGTTCCTTCTTCTCCGCCTTGAACTCCGCGAACTTGATCTTCACCAGTTCATGTTGCGTCAGCGCGACGTTCACGGAACGGATGAAACCCTCGCTCAAACCGGCTTTGCCGACTTTAAGCATGGGTTCCAAATGTTGCGCGGCCGCTTTGAATTTGCGGATCTGGGAATTGTTCAGCGGTTCGAGCATGGAACGCGAAGTCTAAATTGTTCTTCTCAAAATGCCAGATTCAATTTTCCAAGCTGACGCAAAACGTATGACGTATGAACGCTTTGGCGCAAACTGGTTTTAACCCATTCACGATCCATAATTCCACGCGGACAATTCTTCCCGCAATCGTTCCACCGGCAGGCCGACGACGTTGCTGTAGGAACCGGAGATTTCCGAAACAATTCTCTCGCCGGATTCTTGGATCGCATAAGCGCCGGCCTTGTCGAGCGGATTGATCCTGGACAGATAGTCGCGGATCTGCCCGGCGTCGAGCGGATGAAACAAAACGTCCGTGCTGATGGCGAAAACCCTTTCGCGATGCGCGCGCAGGTGGATCAGGCTGACGCCGGTGACGACTTGGTGCGTGCGGCCTTGCAGCCGCGCCAGCATTCGCCGAGCGTCGGCCAGGTTGCGCGGTTTGCCGAGAATTTTATTGTCGAGAAACACCAGCGTGTCCGCGCCGATCACGAGCGCGTCGGGAATTTTTTTGGCGACGGCGCGGGCTTTGCGATGGGCGTTGAGCTGGCAGATTTCGAGCGGGGTGAGATGTTCGTGGGCAACCTCGGTGGCATCGCTGGGGATAATTCTAAATTTCACCCGCAACAATTTGAGCAGTTCCGCCCGGCGCGGTGAGGCGGAAGCGAGAATGAGCAGCGGTCGTTTCACGATTTCATTTTAGCTTAAATTTTAAAACTGTCGAGAGGTGGAAATTGAAGCGTGCGTCCGCTGTGATTTTCCGCTAATCCATGCGCCATGCAAAGCCGCCGCCAACTCGTCAACCTCGCGCTCGTGGGCTTCATGGGCACGGGCAAGACGTCCGTGGGCCGGCTCGTCGCGGAGCAGTTGCACTTTGAATTTCTCGACACGGATGAATTGATCCAGGCGCACACCGGCCGGACGATCGCGGACATTTTTGCGCACGACGGCGAACCCGCGTTTCGCGCGCTGGAACGGAAAGTGGTGGAAGAAATTTCCGCGCGCAAGCATACCGTCATTTCCACCGGCGGCGGCCTGCCGACGAATGCGGAAAATCTGGCGGCGTTAAAAACTCACGCGCTGGTCGTCTGCCTCTGGTCGTCGCCGGGAAAAATCTGGGAACGCGTCCGCAACCAGTCGCATCGTCCCCTGCTCCACGATCCCGATCCGCAAAAAAAAATCAGTGAACTGCTCGCCGAGCGCGCGCCTTTTTACCGGCAGGCCGACGTGCTCATCAACACCGACCTGCGTTCCGCCCGCGAAGTCGCCACCCAGGTGGCCTTGCAGTTCAAACTTGCCACGCGCCCGCCGCGATGAAGAACGCCATCCGTCAACGCGCGCAGGAACTGGGCTTTGACGACTGCCGTTTCACGACCGCCGCGCCACCGGCCAGCGCGGAAAAATTTCAATACTGGCTCGCGCAAAAACAAAACGGCGAAATGCTCTGGCTCGAACGCAACGCCGAAAAACGGGTCGAACCGCAGCAGGTTCTTGCCGGCGCAAAGAGCGTCATCGTCCTTACCGTCAGCTACGAAAATTCCAATTCAAAATTAAAAACTAAAAATTCAAAACTTGGCGTGGTCGCCCGTTACGCACGGTTTGAGGATTACCACGATGTGCTGGGCGGGCGGCTGAAAGCGTTGACGCAATTCGTGAATGAACTTGGCGGCGCGGAAACGCGTTCGCTTTGGTATGTGGACACGGGGCCGGTTTTGGAACGCGACCTGGCGCAGCGCGCGGGAACTGGATTTGTCGGCAAGCACACGAACCTCATCAGCCGTAAACTGGGCAACTGGATTTTTCTCGCGGAAATCCTGACGACGCTGGAACTGGAGCCGGACGCGCCGGAGAAAAATCATTGCGGCAGTTGCACGCGCTGCCTCACCGCCTGTCCGACCAACGCCATCACCGCGCCGTTCCAGCTCGATGCCCGCAAATGTATTTCTTATCTCACGATTGAACTGAAAGGTTCCATTCCCGTTGAACTGCGCCCGGCCATTGGTAATCGCATCTACGGTTGTGACGATTGTCTCGCCGCGTGTCCGTGGAATCGTTTTGCGCGCGAAGGAAATTTGATGAAGCCGCACGCGCGCCAAGATTTGGCCGCGCCGGATTTAATTGAACTGCTGCAACTCGACGATGCCGGTTTCAAATCACGCTTTGCGGGAACCCCGATGCTGCGGACAAAACGGCGCGGCGTGCTGCGGAATGTCTGCGTGGCGCTGGGAAATGTGGGTGATGAAACCGCGCTACCGTTTTTGGAAAAAGCCGCGCGCGACCAGGAACCGTTGATTGCCGAACACGCGCACTGGGCGATGGGGCAAATCTACCAGCCGTAGCTCCTTTTCAAAGCCCCGGTCGTGCCAGTTCAATGAACTGGACGAGTTGCAGGCGATCACGAAGGCGAAGGCGCAGAAGAAATAAAAAACATCGCCGGAGCCATGTGCGCAAGTCACCACTGGATATTTTCGAATTGGTTCGGGCAATACGGCGACGCACTTGAAGGAATAGTGATCCGCCGTTTTTAGGGTGAACCATTTTCGGTTAAATGGGTCGCGTTCTTTAGCCCAAAACAATGCGCCAAAAAAAATCAAAATAGCGAAAGCTCCACAAAATAAGTTTTGTCGTGTGGTCATGAATCTTACGAGTTGTTACGCACAAAGAAACCGCCAAAGTCTTTTTACCGGCTCCAAGTCGTAGTCGGTCGGCGTTGACATTCCATAAGCGGCATGGCTATAAAGGAATGACAACTGGTTCAATTCAGAGATGATGTCCGGAAATCGGTTGCCTAGCTCGACGCAGAATTCCCGGGCGGTCTGTTCTGGCCGTGGTTTGATCCCTTGTTCTTCAGTCCATGCCTGAAGCGCTTCAAAGCTGTATAGAACCAATTGTTCAAGAGTCCACGAAGCATTTTTACCTGCCAGGAATGGATTCCTGTAAGCGGCAAACAACCGGCGACCCGGCTGCGTTTTTTTAGTTGTCGCGGTTGGCTCATCGCGCGGCGAACCGAAGCGAAACAGGTCTTTGAAGAATCGTGTCAGGGCGGCAACAAATGACCGCGTGATTTGGAAAATCAAGTCTCGCTGACGGAAAAGCCACCAGCCCGCCAGCCCCGCCAGAGCCAGCAGGAAGAGGATTTTAAACCAGTGGTAAAACTGCCCGGCTCGTTCCGTGAAAGTTTGTTGTGGCGGGGCAGCTTGACTTTGAACGGTTCCGCTCTGACCCGGGCTTGGGGACTGTCCTGAACCTGACTGAGGTTGGGAGACAGCGGTGGGATTCTTTGACGAATCAGATTTCTGAGTTTCATTGCCGGAACCTCCCTGACCTTTTCCGTGCGGACTGAAGCGGGCGGCATATTCGCTGGCCTGACGCAACTGATAATCAATGTGGTAACGCAACGTTTGCCACGTATCGTTCGCGCCCGGCCGCGGCAACAACAATGCGCCAACCAATACAAATGCAGCGACGCCGGCACCAAACCGGATCCAACCGAAGGCAATCATGGCGGGCATTTGCAGGTAGCGTTGTCGCAAGTAGCGGCGCAGGCCCAGAAAACTGGTCGTGAGCAACAACCCCAACGTGGCGGCCACATAAACGAAGAGAAAAGTAAAACCGATATGCCGTCCCGCAATGTCACCCCTTGGCAAAAGCATCTGGCCAATGCCGAAGAGCGGCAACGCGGCCAGCGAAAAATAAACCACCCACAGCCCTGGTGGATGAGGCTTTGCCGGCGGTGGTTTGTGCCCGGTCTGGGGGTCGCGAATTTTCGCCACCTTTTTTCCGGAGGGCATGAAGTTTTTTCTGTCGCCGACGGTCTGGAGCAGACCACCGCCGGAAGCGTCTTCATCCTCGTCAATCAGAGTGCAATCCCACGTCAGCTTGTGGGCGCACCACCAGACGACGCCGAGCAGGATCATACCCAGAATAAATGCGGGATGAATTCTGATCAGGTAAAGCCAGGTCGCCACCGCCAGTGCCAGACCATAAACCACCGCCGGTCCGGTGCCTTGCTCAATTCCGATTCGAGATACCAGAACAATGGCCATGACAAACCAGAACATCACCCAGCGCACACTGCCGATGGCCGGACCTCGAAAAAAAACTTCGATCAGAAAAAAACTCAAGCTCCCCACCAGCAACATGATCAGCACCGGGCTGATGCTGATGACCAGGTAGTCGGCCAGGGTTTTGATTGGTTTGACCGGGTGCATCAATTACCTCACAATGGCTTCGGCGCAAAGATTCATCACCGATTCTTCGGAATTGACCATGCGAAAATCTATGCCCTGCGCCAGCAACAGTCCGGCCCACTCCGGTGGTTGCGCCCAATCGGGCACCGGTTCTTTTCCAAAAGCGACCACTACCGCCGTCACGAGAAAACCGCGACGGACAAGTCCGCCGAGCGCGATGGCAATCGCGGGTGTGACCTGCCGCAACACCGGCACGACGGTGGCATCACGCGGAATCTGGGAAACCGCTGCCGCCAGCATTTCGGAAAAATCCAGTCCGTCCGTGTGTTCCAAACGCGCCAAGGTTTCGAGTATTTGCCCGATCTTTTCACTGCCTTTGCGCGTCTCGACCCGCACCGGTCGCAGCCGGTCGTTGGCCAGTGGATCGGTCGCGCGCCGGTGAGCGTCGGCCCGCGTGGTGAATTCAGCGCGCCAACCTTCTTCGCGAATTCGATCAGCGGCGTCACGCCCGTTGCTAATCAACCCGATTTGCTGACCCATGAGGAAAACGGCATTGGCGAGCGAGGCTACGGTGATGATGGCCAGTTCGGCCGAGGTGGTGCCACCGGAACCCTGAAAACTTTGTGCGTGAAAATCGAGCAGAAACGTCGCGCCTGCGACGCGCGAATTTTCATAAATACGACTGTGAATTTCTCCGGTGCGCGCCGTGGCCCGCCAGTGAATGCGATTGAGCGGGTCGCCCTGCTGATAGGGACGGACGCCCGCCAAGCGCGTTGGATCTTCAAACAGCCGATGCACAACGCGGATTTCGCCCAGCGGTCGGCGCGAAGCCAGATTGTAGCCTTGCAGGGGCAGAACTTTGGGTAGCACCAGGGCAAAGTGCGGTTCGCTCGTAACGCGA
This sequence comes from Limisphaerales bacterium, assembly GCA_003455565.1. Taxonomy (GTDB): domain Bacteria; phylum Verrucomicrobiota; class Verrucomicrobiia; order Limisphaerales; family UBA11358; genus UBA11358. The sequence goes on along the minus strand of DMQW01000003.1, from coordinate 2,314 downwards.
AAACGACGATGCAAGCCGAACACATCACCGGTTTCCAACAGCAATGGCCCCAATTGGTAATAACCGCGCATGAGAAATGTGAGTTGGTAGTTTAGACTTTCCACCTCGCCGGGTGCCAAACGGGTGAGCACCAATCGTCCGCCTTCCACCTTGATTCGATGCGGCATTTGGACCAACGCTTCGCGCGGCAGCGAGTCTTCAATGATCAGCCATGGAATGGTAAACAATCCTTGGTTTTCAACCTCAAGGCTGACTTCGGCGCTCTCGCCAATTTCAAAAATTTCTCCGGTGCAATGCCTGCTCACCACAATTTTCTCCGTCCACGTCCGCGTAAAAAACTGGCTCAGTAACAAAATACCCAGCAGCACATACATCGCGTAAACCAGCAGGCTGAGTTTTAGAAACAGCCCCAATAGTAGAAGCGCAAGCGTGCCAAGGATCCATTTCATTTGGCGAAGCTGGCAGCCGGCATTTGCGGCACGGGCACGGTGTTCAAAATTTCATCCAGAACCCCGCGAACGGTTTTTTTCCGCAGCCGGCTTTCCGGGCGGAGAATCAAGCGATGTCCCAACACAAAAGCTGCGATGTGTTTCACATCGTCCGGCACCACAAAATCAAAGCCTTGAATGGCCGCGAACGACTGAGCGCAACGGAGCAGAGCCAAGGATGCGCGCGGGCTGCCGCCCAAAACGATATCGTAATGCTCACGCGTGGCTTTAATGATCTGCACGATATAGCGGATGATCTTTTCGTCCACATGCACCTGGCGAACCGCTTCCTGACAAGTCAAAATTTCTTCGGCGCTGGCAACTGTTTCCAAAGTTTCAATTGGATGTTGTGATTTTAGCCGCTGCAACATGGAAACTTCATTTTCAAACTGCGGGTAGCCCAAACTCAACCGGACGAGAAACCGGTCCAGTTGCGCCTCGGGCAACGGGAAAGTGCCTTCATGGTCAATCGGGTTTTGGGTTGCAATCAAAAGGAACGGCGGCGTCAATTCGTAGTTGTTGCCGTCGGCGGTTACTTTTCGTTCCGCCATGGCTTCCAGCAGCGCCGCCTGGGCGCGTGGCGTGGCCCGGTTGATTTCGTCCGCAAGCACGATCTGGGCAAAGAGCGGGCCGGGGCGAAACTCGAACTCGGTGGTCTTGGGGTTGAAAATGGAGCTGCCCGTAATGTCGTTGGGCAGCAAATCCGGCGTGCATTGGATGCGTTTGAAGTCGCAGCCGATGCTGCGCGAAAGCGCGCGCGCCAGCATGGTCTTGGCCACGCCGGGCACATCTTCCAAAAGCACATGCCCTTCGGCAAAATAGGCCATCACCGTCAGCATGATTTCGTCATGCTTGCCGACGATCACTTTTTCAATGTTGTCAATGAGGCGGCTGGCCGTGGCCGCCACCGGCGAATCGCCCGCCTCCCGTTCCGCCGGATTTTTTAATTTGGGAATTTGCACCACGGGTGTTTCCCGAAGTGGCAGCATGTTTTTTGACCCGCAATTCGGACAGGTGAGATCGCTTTCCGCAGTTGTGCTGACGGCCATGAAGGGCTTGCCACAGTAGACGCAGGTGAGTTTTGTCATATTTAGACAATAGTGTTGACGTTAACTTTCAGTCGGCATATTCA
>DMQW01000003.1:0-496 GCA_003455565.1 Limisphaerales bacterium | reverse complement strand
CGGATTTTAACAGATCCTAGTTCCAGCAGAATCCAGAAGGTCGCGGCTGTGGGCAGGTTAAATAAGCCGCCGTCAAACCAGAAGCCCACGAGCAATACGATTGCGCCAGCATGACAAACCGATTCGAGTGACAAGTGACGAGTGACGGGCGACGAGAAATCAAAAGCGGGACGGGCATCTTGGCGGCGAAAAAATTCCACCTTCTTCTTAAAATCTGTAAGACAGATTTGATTTTCATAAAGCCAGTTCCAACTTTTAAGCAAACTCACTCCTGTCACGCTTAAAACGCCAGTAAACATTGATGATTTAGGGTGTCAGGAGATGGGGTAGAGAGCGGAAGTTGAGCAAGCGCCTGTGAAATGGGCATTTTCTCAAAGAGCGTGAGGCTCAAAATCTGTAAAATAGTGTAGAGGCTGGCCTCCAGACGCAGACGTTTTTTCAAAATGGCGACGAGCAGATAAACGGCGATGGCGCTCCAGACTTGGGTGCGCACCGC
>DMQW01000316.1 GCA_003455565.1 Limisphaerales bacterium | reverse complement strand
CGCGAAGCCGTTTGCTGGACTCCTTACCGGCCATATCGCCACATCTGCACATATTGACCCGATGTGTTGCCGTTGACACCGGCACACCACGGATACCAATTGCCATTCATCTCATGGGCGAGCCGGAGGAAAAACGGATGCCCCCAGTTTTTTGCCGCAACGGCCCAGGTGGTAATGTAGGAGTCGTAGATTCCATTCGTGATGTTCGCCAAAGTGAAGGATTGAGTAGTTCCCAAGCCGGTGTTCCAAGGCTCCCAGGTGAATAGCGGAATTGAACCGTGACTGCGGATATAGTCCATTCCGGTTGTCGGAAAGGACGTGGTGGCGTTGGTGGACGAACCGGTCGCCCAACTGATGAAAAAATTGATGATGGAAACGTCCTTTTGCGCATCGCTGACAAAGTTGGTCACCGTCTGCTGCTTGGCCTGCGTGCTTAAGTCGCCTGCGCCGAAAGTGAACGCGCCCGAATAAACCGATGGCTGGGCAACGGCATTGGTGCTGAATAACTGCAACCATGCCGCACAACAGAACACGACGATTAATTTTTTTTTCATACGGACGGACGCCGGACTCCCGGCAGCTTACAAAAAACCCCGGTTGCTTCTCAGGCAACCGGGGTTACCGAATTGTCGAACAATTTACATAATGCTATTGGACTTGAATGCGAAAGAACTGCTGCGGATTGCCGGGCGCAATCGGGATCGTGAAATTCAGCGTCCCACCCGTTCCGGCGTTGGTCTGGACGCCCGTCCAAGTGGCCGGCGCGAGTGCGGGAGTCGCCTGCAATACATAATTAAATCCAGCCTGCGATGAAGCCACTTGCAGAATAAAATTGGTTCCGCTGACAGCCGGGGGCGTGATGATTGGCGTGGGTGCCACGATGGAGCCGACCTTGATGATGCCGCTGTTGAGCAGCGAGGTGTCCCAATACAAATTTGTCGAGGACAACGCTGGCAGATTCGTCACCGCAAACGTGCCACTGATCGCACCACTGAACAACTGGAACGTATTGCCTCCCTGCAAAGCCGGCCCGATGTTCACCACCGTCAGGGTGCCGTCGAACGTCATGGAAGAAGCCGCCAGCAAGTCGGCGTTTTGTGCATTGGTGCGGTTGAGTTCCATCACATTCGTGCTCGTGCCGTCAAGGGTGACGCTGTTGCTGATGGTCAGGGTGCCGATGCCAGAATTGCCCGGCGCTAGGCTGCCGCCGCTCACTGCCACAGAACCCAGAATGGTTCCCGAACCGCCAAGTGTGCCGGGGCTGTTGACTGTCACCGCGCCTCCGTCAAGCTTGCCGTTCACCAGCAATGTGCCGTTGGCGACGGTTGTGCCGCCGCCCCAAACATTGGTGCTGCCTGCAAGGACAACCACGGCCAAGCCATCCGCAGTCAATGATCCTCCATTGCCAAGCGAAAGAGTGTTTGAGAAAGTTATTACCGAGGTGGCATCTCTGGCGGTATTTCCCGCCGTGCATTCCAGAGCCACGTTGGTTCCAAGAACCGTGCCGGAAAAATTCATGCGGGCGTTGGGATTAACCACCCGAATCTGTGAAGCGCTCGCAATCGTGATTGGGCCGGCCCAGGTGACGTTGTTGCCCGATGTGTTCACGTAAAGAGCGCCGGGTGCCCCGGCTATACCCGTGCCGTTGATCACCACTGGCTCCGAAACCGTCATGGAACCCACTGATGAAGCAACTCCAAGTCTTCCGTTGGCCAGAACTATTGTTCCGCTGCTGGTGGAGCCCAAAGCATTACTGGTCGCAATATTGAGCTGGCATCCATCGCCGATGGTTGTCAGGCCGGTATAGGAATTATGCCCATTCCCGCCAATAGATACCGTCGCGCCACCTCCAGTGACTTGAAGCGAGCCTGATCCGCTAATCACCGAATTGAATGCCACCGCGCCACCGCCCATGTTCACCTGCAAAATTCCGTTATTCGTAATCGAGCCGGTTCCCAGACTGCCAGTGCTGCCGCCGGTGCCAATGGAGAGGATCCCGGATTGAATGTTGATCGGCCCGCTGATGTTGTTGCCGGAGGTGACAAAATCCAGTTCGTTGGTTCCCAGTTTGGTGAGGCCGCCGGAGGTGACGATTCCAGGCGGGGTGCCCGCCGCGACAACCCCGAAAATGTATTGCCGGGTCGTATTGCTCACCGTTATTGAACTCGGCGCAACGGACACGACAAAATTGATGTTCGGCACGGACGAACCGGTGTCGTTGAAAGTCACATTGTCGCCCGTTGGGAAAATGTTGGTCCCTCCGGTCCAATTCGCGGTGGTCGTATCCCAGTTGTTTTGCGAGCCATCGCCAACCCAGATCAAATTGTTCACCGCCCCGGCAACAACCAAATTAACCTGTCCCGGCGTGGAGGTATCCAACCCGAATGTCTCGCTGCTGCCGGCCGGTGGAACCAGGGTAAAAGCACCGCCGCCCGGGATGGTGCCGGAATAATTAATCAGCCGGTAAGTGCCGCTGGGCTTGAAGCCAGACAATGTGAGGTTAAGGGACGGACTTCCATTGAGTGTCAGCGACCCCGTGACGTTCAAGATGTCGTTCGTGGTTGGAGTTAAATTGAACTTAAGCGTGTTGCCCGCTGAAACCGTCAGATTTCCGATCACCGTGCCATTGCAGTTCATACCTTGGCTTGCGGCGCTGTTCATCACCAATCCACCCACCGCGCTTACATCCAGAGTCCCGATCCCGCCTACAAGAGAGATCACGGAGGAATCTGTAATTGAGGAATTGGCGCCAATTTTGAGCACGCCATTGGAAATTGTAGTCGCTCCGGTATAGGTATTGTTGGTGTTTAAGGTGACCGTGTTGGTGTTCAACTTAATGACGTTGCCATTACCGTATATTGGATTATTGATCACCAGATTATTCGTTGAGTTGAAACTCAAAAAAGTGCTATTCGCGGTGGTCATTGTCACCGAGCCGGAACCGAGCGCGTTTACGCTGCCGCTCCTCATTTCGATAGTTCCATTATTATTCGTCCAGTTGCCAGAGTAAGCCGAGTTGGTGCCGTAAAGAGCCAATGTATTTGGAAGGTTGGCAAGCATGTTCACGATTAAATTGCCGCTGCCACTCAAGGTGGATTGCAACCAGATGTCGTGATTGCCCGATCCTTGATCTGAGCCTATTACATATTGTGCTGTAGTATCGGTTAGCACCTGAAGCGTTCCTCCCAGCGGCGTAGTGGTAGAGCCGGTGCCGCCGCCGTGTTCGATGATTTGCCCCCCACTCAACACCACGTTTGCGGTCGCCACCACGCCGGCGTGCTTTAAATACAAGGCGCCACCATTGGTAATGATCAGGCTGTCGCCGGCAAAAGTCTGGGCGCTGGCGGTGTTCAGCGTCCGCAAAAAAATGTCGCGGGCACAAGGTAGCTGTTGCCGGCGGTGGCTACGGACGTGGGGCTGCCCCAGATTGACTGCGTCCAGTCACCGCTGCCGCTCTCGTTAACCGTCTGGGTAAAGATCGCCGCAGGCGCAGTGGCACCGGCGAACAGAATCATCCCGAGAAGGGCTGCGCCGGGAAAGAGGGCTCTGCTTCGAATGTTTGTTTTCATCTGGATATTAAAATTTGCAGGCTTAGGGGTTGGAAATCTTAAAGATTCGTGGCCACGGATCTCGCGAATCAGATCACACCTGACAGCGACGGCGACTGACCGCCAGTAAGGCAAGACCACTCAGGCCGAGCAAAGCGAAAGCGGAAGGCTCTGTGACTGTGGCGACGATGCCGTTGATGGTGATGTCGTCAAGGGCCAGCGACTGAGATGCGGTTGGAGTTTGCGTATAGAAGCGGAAGGTGACCGAATCAGTGATATTGGCCAAGGCACCATAACCCGACAGATCAACGGAATAATTTTGGCCGGCAGCGGCCGTATTATATGGAATAAGAGGTGAACCGGACACGGTTGACCCCGTAAACAGCTCAGAACCACCCGCAAATCCAGTCTTGTCCGAGAAAAGATAAAGCTGGCGCGCACTCGGTCCGGCGGTGGCGGCAAAGATATCAAAGGAGAGACTGCTGAGTGTAATCGAATTCCCCGCAGTCGGAGTCAAGGTCAGTCTGAAGTAGTCACCTGACGAAATCACATTTGCGGCCGTGCTGCCACCAGCGCCAATAAAAGCCCATGTTGTATAGAAGTCACTAGGCGCAGCCGAGAATGTGGCAGAGCCGGGGCTGCCAGAGGCCAAATTATTTCCAGTGAGACTTGTCGCCGTGACGCCACTAAGCACAGAAGATGCGTTCGTCCGCGCACCAGCGGTTTGCATGTCATAGGCGGCGAGAACGTCTGCGTGAAGGGAGGCGGCAGAAAACAGCGCGGCAGAAAATAGCGCCAAGGAACCGAGAGGGCGGCGAATGGTTGAACTGAGGAGGGCTTGAGTCTGGGGAGTTGTTTTCATATGCATAGTGGAGTTGTCAGGGTTTAAGGTTGAGTTGGTTTGGGATTGAGAATTCACCGCAAATCACAGGAACTGCTTAAACAGCAACCCAACGAGCCGGGTTGCGTATCAAGGCCGAATTTCATATTCATTTTAATGCATCGGCTCCACAACAATTCAGTCGCTTTTAGAGAGCCGGAGTCAATGATCATCATGCTAACACACGCCAAAAATCCGACCACCCCACAATACTGCGGGGGCGCATAATCGGCGTTCTAACGCCGCCGGTTACTACAATGTCTGCGGTAGCGGTGAGACGCAGTGATGGGAACTTGACCATAAAATCCGCAAGTTTTTCAGCTTGGATGCCACACGCCCGGGTTGGGAGCAGAAAAGGTGGTCGAACGGATTTCATGCGCATGGGCGGTTCATTAGGAGGTAATGACAGCGGTAGCAAAGATTAAAGCTGTGGCTTTAGGAGGGGAATGTCCGCAGGATTGATCTTACCTAAATCATCTTGATAGAAGTAGAAAAGCCTGGAGCCAGTGTCAAAGGTTGTAATTTGCAGCAGATTTTGCATTTTAATCCAGTTAACGGAACCATCGACGGTCAAGTGATTGGCCCCATCCGGATATTGTGCGTTCGGTCGTTGATGGGCGACCAGCTTAAGGGGGCTGGTGACGTCCGCCCACGGATTTCCCGAACCTAAAAACGGATTCTTGCAAACCAAATCCGCTGCCAGCACCCATGAAGGTTTGGCATTGCTCAATTTCGTTGGACTGCTTGAGGAAATTCCAGTTGTGTTGACCACGTTATACCACCAATAAATGCCGCCCATATATTGATAACCAATATTCCACTGGGGAGGTGTTGTGGGGTTATAAGCCACACTGCCAATGCCAAGCGATGGACACGCCCAAACCGTCGCGGTATTGGTCTGCGTTGGGTCAAGATTAATATCTTTCGAAAGGCTCGCCTGCGGCTGGTTTATTGCATGCTGATTATAGGTGCCCTTCACCGATCCGGACGGAGTGGGAGGAGTGGCAGTAGAGTCCCAACGCGCCTCAATCACGTAGTCATTGTTATCACTGGCATAAATTATCACCCCAATGCCGATTTGCCGAAGATTATTTACACACGGAATTCTCTTTGCTCGCTCCTTGGCGCGTGCCAAAGCCGGCAATAACATCGCCGCGAGAATTGCGATTATGGCAATGACCACCAGCAGTTCAATCAAAGTAAAACCTTTTACCCAGCGACGCGGCCGGACGGCGGGCGACGCGGAACCAATTTCGATTTGTAATCTCGAATTCATTTTTTGCATAATCGCGCGGGGACATTAAACAGCAGCTTGCGCTGGCTGTGGTTGCTTCGATAAAAACAATACTTCTTCCCGCCAATAACTCCACCCCACAAAAACGTGGGGGAGGGTAAAAACGTCATTATTCCCTTTGCAACACAGCGCGACGGACAAGCGCGCATTTTGGTATGGCAGTTGGTTCACGAGTAATCGGTGAGTAGTGTTAAGTTGCATTGGGTGCGTAATGCCGAGTGCTGGCAAACGTGCAAAAATGCCTGGTTCTATTGGCGTTCGTTAGTTATGAGGCTGTTCGCCTCTGGTAGTGTGGAGCGGCGGCGGGGCAGCCGGGCGGAGCTTGGCTGCCCCGTCGCCCTCAACATTGTTTAATCAGCTAATATCTGACAGCGGCCAGAATCGCGGTCAGGATAAACACCAACCTATGACGCCCATTCGCGCGTGATTTGTCCTGGTGGTGTCGGATTTGAAACCAGATCCGCGAGTGGGGGACGGGGCGCGGTGCTGGTGGCAAATTCGACACTACCAGTCTTGCATGGGGGGTGAGTGTTCGCGTGATTGGCAAATGGCTTCGGCCATGTGATGAAGAACAACCTCGGCTACAAAGGTGGGACAGAAGTTTCCAACTTGGGCACCTCGAATGATGTGACCTTTAATTTTTTTACCCTGCCCGTCACCGTCGCCACCAATGATTTTTTGAGCTTGGACGAATCGCAATTAATGGCACCGCGCCAGACGAACGGCAACCTGCCCGCCATCGCCTTCGCACAACTGGCCGGCAGCAGCGACCTGATTGACGCGGGCACGAACATCGGATTTGCGTTCGCTGGCGCGGCGCCGGATTTGGGTGCGTTTGAATATGGCTTCATCAATGTGTTACCGACGATGGGCGTGGCGAAGTCCGGAACGAACCTGGTTTTCACCGGCAGCAGCGGCTGGCCGAACGGAACGAATTACCTGATTGCCACGACGAATCTCGCGCTCCCGTCGTCGCAGTGGGTGCGCATCGCGACGAACAAGTTTGACCTGACGGGAAATTATATAATCACAAATGCCATTCCCACTGGTGTGCCGCAGCGGTTCTATCGCGTCAGCCTTCTTTAATTGGGTGCGGGGTTGTATTTCAAATCGAGAAGTGGTTGAATCCGTTCAGCGCATGAAAATCACCGACGTTTTGCGGGCGGAACACGCCGTGTTCCACAACTTGTTCGACCACATCGAAGCCGTGCTGCCGCGCACACGGACGCTCGCGGAGGTCAAATCGCTGACGACGGTCGTGGAGACGCTCCTCGCGCCGCACGCGAAGACGGAGGACGACTTGTTCATGGAGCCGCTGGAACATTGCTTCGACCAGATCGGCCAGAAGGAAACATTTCATGACGAGCACGAGATGATTGACGCCGAGCTGGCGAAAGTTCACCAGGCGCGCGACCTCAAGTCGGCCAAAAAGATTCTGCTGGGTGCGGTCACGGCGTCGCGCAAACATTTTGACAAGGAAGAACGCATCGTGTTCCCGATGGCGGAACGCATCCTCAAGGCAAAGACGTTGAGCGAACTCGGCGAGACGTGGCTCAAACGCCGCGCCATCGCGGTGAAGTAGCCAGCTAAAAATTCAGCCAAACTATTGTAACGGCGCTTTGCGAGCGCCGAATAACAATGTATTTCCACGGCGGTCACAGACCGCCGCTACAAAGAGAGACGCGCTCAAAGTGATTTTGCCACGCGCCGGAAGTGGTAACCGAGGATGGCCAGTTCGATGGCGTGCGGGAACTGGCGCGGACGCCGGATGAGCGTGCCCCAAAACAACCGCCAATAGCCCACGCGTCCACGGTGCCAGACGCCCAGCACCCAGAAGGATTTCAGAAACGCGATGAAGTCGGCACGCGACAACCGCCGGCGCGGACCGGCCGGGCGATGGCTCTTGAGAAAGGTCCGGATGCGCTGGTAGTAATTGCGCGGCTCGTAAAGTTTCTTCACCAATTCGCGGTAGCCGGATTGCAGAAAGTCGCGGTTCAATTTGGGTTTGAAGTTCAGCGCGGCGTCGGTGTTGTTGCCGGAGCTTTCGGCTTCGAGGCGTCCCTCGGTTTTCAACCGCTGCCACAGGCGCGTCTGCGGCAGCGCGGTGAGCAAGCCCACCATCGCCGTCGCCACGCCGGAGCGCTGGATGAATTCAAACTGCCGCTTGAAGATGTCGCTCTGGTCGCTGTCGAAGCCCACGATGAATCCGCCCATGACTTCCAGTCCGGCACGTTGCAATGTCTTCACCGAGGCCACCAGATCGCGGTTCTGGTTTTGGACTTTGTGACATTCTCCCAGCGCCGCGACCGAGGGCGTTTCAATGCCGACGAAAACTTTCTTGAACCCGGCCTCGACCATCAGCGCGCACAATTCCGGGTCATCGGCGAGATTCACCGACGCCTCGGTGAGAAACCCGATGTGTGTCCGCGTGCGCGCCCGCCATTCAATCAGCGCGTGCAACAGCACTTTTGTCCGCGATTTGTTGCCGATGAAATTATCATCCACGATGAAGACCATGTCCTTCCATCCGCGTTGACACAGCGCGTCCAGCTCGGCGATCAACTGCGCCGGCGTTTTTGTGCGGGGCACGCGCCCGTTCATCACGATGATGTCGCAAAATTCGCAATCGAACGGACAGCCGCGCGAGAATTGCACGGACATCGTGACGTAATAGCGAAATTTGATGAGATCCCAACGCGGCATCGGCGTGTGGGTGATGTCCGGCCGATGCGGCGCACGATAAATGGACTGCAACCGTCCGCTCCGCATATCGGCCACGACCTGCGGCATCACTTCCTCGGCCTCACCGAGAACGAAGTGCTGGATTTCCGGGAATGCCTCGTGGCCGGTGGTGAACAATGGCCCGCCCGCAATGACCGTTTTTTCAAAGGCCGCGCAACGCGCCACGATTTCGCGCACCGAATCTTTGTGCACAATCATTGCGCCCAGCAAAACATAATCCGCCCAGCGCAGGTCTTCGTCCTTGAGCCGTTCCACGTTCAAATCCGACAATTTGAGTTCCCACTCCGGCGGCAGCATCGCGGCCACCGTCAACAATCCCAGCGGCGCCATGGAAGCCTTGCGGGAAACAAAGCGGATGGCGTGTTTGAAACTCCAAAACGTGTCCGGCGTTCGAGGGCTGACGAGAAGTATTTTCATTAAAAAACAATGGGCAGCAACTATTTTGAATTTAAGTCCGGGTGGAAGATTTACAAGTTAATTCTGCGAGCAGTTAATTCCGCGAGCTTCCGGCACAACGGGAGCAACCCGGCACTACCACCGAAAGCACGGTGTCTTTTTTGTTTGGAGTTCCGCCTTCAGGCGGCTTGTGGGTCAACGATCAGCCTGACCGCCTGAAGGCGGAACTCCCAACGGTGGCAGTGCCCGATGGCGCCCCAATTAATCAAGCTCGACGCCAACCGGGCAATGGTCGCTGCCCGGCACGGCGGCGCGGATGAACGCCCTTTTCAAACGCGGACGCAGCGATTGCGAGATGAGAAAATAATCAATGCGCCACCCGACGTTCCGCGAACGTGCGCCGGACATCGGACTCCACCAAGTGTAATGTCCCCCGCCCTTCTCAAATTCGCGGAACGTGTCCACAAAACCGGCGTTCACAAACGCGGTGAAACCGTTACGCTCCTCAATCGTGAAACCGTGGTTGCGGACGTTGGCTTTCGGATTTGCCAGGTCAATTTCCGTGTGCGCCACATTGAGGTCGCCGCAGAAAATCACGGGCTTTTTCTTTTCGAGTTTTTTGAGGTAGGCGAGAAAATCTTTGTCCCAAACCTGGCGGTAAGGCAGCCGCTCCAGTTCGCGCTTGGAATTTGGCGTGTAAACATTCACCAGAAAAAAATCTTTGTATTCGGCGGTGAGCACCCGGCCTTCCTGGTCGTGTTCGCTGATGTCAATGTGGAGAATGACTTTGATCGGCCGGGTCTTGGTGAAGATCGCCGTGCCGGAGTAGCCTTTCTTTTCCGCGCAGTTCCAGAACGTCGTGTAGCTCGCGGGCCAGAGTTGTTCGACCTGGTCGGGCGTGCATTTGGTTTCCTGCAAACACAGCACGTCGGGCTGCTCGGCGTCGAGAAATTCCAGAAAATTTTTCTTCAGCACGGCGCGCAGGCCGTTGACATTCCAGGAAATCAGTTTCACGACGGGGACAATACAACATCGAACATCCAACATCCAACATC
>DMQW01000438.1 GCA_003455565.1 Limisphaerales bacterium | reverse complement strand
TATTTCGCCAGCACGCCGCGCGTGTAGCGGGGCGCGGGTTTCTTCCACGCCTGGCGGCGGGCGGCCAGTTCCTTCGCGGGAATGGCCAGCGTCAGTTCCCGTTTCTCGGCGTCAATGGTGATGGCGTCGCCGTTCTTCACGAGCGCAATCGTCCCGCCCACGTAAGCCTCCGGCGTGATGTGTCCGACGACGAAGCCGTGGCTGCCGCCGGAAAACCGTCCGTCGGTGATGAGCGCCACGTCCTTGCCGAGTCCCTTGCCCATGATGGCCGAGGTCGGCGACAGCATTTCCCTCATGCCGGGGCCACCCTTCGGTCCTTCGTAGCGGATGACGATGACATGGCCTTTCTTGACCGTGCCGTTGAGGATGGCCTTCATCGCTTTCTCTTCGGATTCAAACACAATCGCCTTGCCGCTGAACTGCAAACCTTCCTTGCCGGAAATTTTTGCGACCGCGCCGTCCACCGCCAGGTTGCCGCGCATGATGACGATATGACTGTTCTTTTTAATCGGCTGATCGAACGGCTGGATGATGGTCTGCCACGCGGGATACGGTTTCACATCGCGCAACGTCTCGGCCATCGTCTCGCCGGTGACGGTGAGCGCGTCGCCGTGAAGCAATTTTTTGTCGAGCAACATCTTCATCAACGGCCGGATGCCGCCGATGGCGATGAGTTCGGACATGAGATGCTTGCCGCTCGGCTTCAAGTCGGCGAGGACAGGCACGCATTTGCCGATGCGCGTGAAGTCGTCAATGGTCAGCTTCACCTTCGCGGCGTGCGCGATGGCGAGCAGATGCAGCACGGCATTCGTGGAACCGCCGAGCGCGATGACCACGGTGATGGCGTTTTCAAAGGCTTTCTTCGTAAGAATGTCGAGCGGCTTGATGCCGCGACGAAGCATTTCCACGACGGCGGCACCGGCGCGGCGGCAGTCGTCGAGCTTCGCGGGCGAAATGGCATTTTGCGCGGAACTGTTCGGCAGACTCATGCCGAGCGCTTCGATGGCGGAGGCCATCGTGTTGGCGGTATACATTCCGCCGCAGGCACCGGGGCCGGGAATGGCGCATTGTTCGACGGCGAGAAATTCAGCGTCGGAAATTTTTTTGTTCGCGTGCGCGCCGATGGCTTCAAAAACGGAAACGACATCGAGCTTGCGCGTGTCGCCGGTGATGCAGCCGGGCAGAATCGTGCCGCCATAAACGAACACAGCGGGGCGGTTCATGCGCGCGATGGCAATGAGCGAGCCGGGCATGTTTTTATCGCAACCGCCGATGGCGACATAGCCGTCCATGCCCGCACAGCCGACGACGGTTTCAATCGAGTCGGCGATGACTTCGCGCGAGACGAGCGAATACTTCATGCCTTCGGTGCCCATCGAGATGCCGTCGGAAATTGTAATCGTGTTAAAAATGATGGCCTTGCCACCGCCGGCGTTCACGCCTTTCTCGGATTCCCGCGCGAGCTTGTCGAGGTGCATGTTGCACGGCGTGACATCACTCCACGTCGAGGCGACGCCGATGAGCGGCTTCTTGAAATCTTCGGCCTTGAAGCCGACGGGATAAAGCATGGCGCGGGCGGCGGCGCGTTCGTCACCGTCAAAAAGAATGCTGGAAAAGGGACGCAACGGATCGGTGGACTTGTTTTTTTTCATCGCGGAATGTTGCCGGAAAAACGGAGCGTCGGCAAGTCGCGGGAGTTTTGAATTGAAAAGCGCGGCGCGCTCGGCCACATTGACGCTTCGGTGGAGAGATGGCTGAGTGGTTTAAGGCACACGCCTGGAAAGTGAGAAACGCACTTTTTCACATTTCCTCACACGTCTTAAAGCATTGTCATCATTGAGTTTTTTGATTTTTGTCCTCCTCTAAAATCATCCCAAATCTGCCAAAAAAACGCATACAGTATCAGATGGCAGTATCAGATTTGTGTTTTAAAAAATACGCTCCGTGAGCGTGTCTTGAATTGCATGAATTGTTGGGAATTTGAGCGAAAATATACCCGGTTTATTTCGTAAGCGGGTGTCGTTAATGCAATCTAGCATTGGTATCATTAGTCAATTTGTAATCCATCTGACACACGATTTGTTACTGCCAAATAAACGCTGACAACGGGGCGGAAAATCCCCCGTTCGCGTTCACGCATTTGTCATCTGGCTTGCTGATTTGAAGGCCAAGCCAGGTGCCAAACGCGCGAACACTCACCCCATGCAAGACTGGTAGTGTCGAATTTGCAACCAGCACCGCGCCCGTGTGACCCTTCGCGGAACTGGTTTCAAACCCGACACCACCAGGGCAAATCACGCGCGACCGGGCACCAGCGGTTGACGTGTGTCTTGGCCGCGTCCTAACCTTCGGCTTGTTCCTGCGGGATGGTTTGTTATTGTCCGCGCATGGCCGTTGGCGATGTTCGCACTTACGAAGTTACTTTTTGCAGCCGCGTTTCAAAGTGGGCTGACGCTCTGTTTTCTGAAAATCCAACTTGGGGGTTTGCCCGCACAGAAATTGAAGAGTCAAAAGGTATAAATAGGAAGCGGTCGGATTTGCGGATTTACGACTCGAAAAAGAAGCTCGTGCTTGCTGGGGAAGTGAAATTGCCGGGAACGCCGGAAGGCCGCAACGCTTACAACTCCGATTTGATCGGCGATGCTTTTCAAAAGGCATCCAGCGCCGGGGCGGAATTTTTCTTCACTTGGAACGTCAACAAGCTCGTTTTGTTTGATTCCAAAAAATGGGATGTCCCGCTCATGGAGCGGCGGCTTGATGATTTTGATCTTGGCATTGATCTCGAAAAACCCGAAGACGTTTCCCGCCCGGAAGTTGAAAAATCCATTCAAGAATTTCTCGCTAAATTTTTCGCCGCCCTGCACGAAATCGCAGCGGGCAAGAAACCGGATTGGGGTATGCCGCCCGATTTGTTTTTCATCCGTGCTTTTGAAAGTCATATCGCTTGGCCGGTCAAACTCACGGCGGAATTTTTCTTCACGCAGTCCGCCACGGATAAAAAATTCGACACGCTTTTTCAAGAATGGATGTCGAAGGATCAGGGCTGGCAGGTTATCCGCAACGATCCGAACGGCTGGCGTGAGCTTATAGATCGTGCGTCGCGCACGCTCTGTTACGTCTTTGCCAACCGACTTTTGTTTTACGAATCCGTTCGCCGCAAATTCGACGATCTAAAACAAATCACCGTTCCCAAAAAACTGGGACAGCCGCTTGATCTGCTCGCCCATTTCAACAAGTCGTTTCAGCACGCAATGGAAGTGACCGGCGATTACGAAACGCTTTTTTACCCGATGCAGGAAGATTGGGCTGCCCCGGCCATCTTCGCGCACGAACTCGCGCCGGATGCCTGGCGTTCCGTTTTGGGCGAACTTGACCAGTTCAATTTCAAAGAAATCCGCACGGACATTTTGGGCGGCATTTTCCAACGCCTGATTGCGCCGGAAGAACGCCACAAATTCGGCCAGCATTACACCAACGAAGACTTGGTTGACGTGGTGAACGCCTTTTGTATCCGCAAAGCCGATGACATTGTGTTAGACCCGGCGTGCGGTTCGGGCAGCTTTTTGGTTCGCGCCTATCACCGCAAAGCATGGATGGCAGAAGACAAGAGATTTACGCATCCCAGCGTTTCCCACCAAGACCGTTTGGCAGAAATTTACGGCTCGGACATTTCACTTTTCGCCGCGCATCTGGCGACGCTCAATCTGGCGTCACGCGACATCAACGAGGAGGAAAATTATCCGCGCATCGCCCGGCGCAACTTTTTTGAAATCCGCGAGAAAAACGAACTGTCTCTTATACACATCTCCGAGCCCACGAGAC
>DMQW01000140.1 GCA_003455565.1 Limisphaerales bacterium | reverse complement strand
ATTGAACGGGAAGAATGACTTTTTTCACGAAGAATCTTCTGGACTTTATCGAACCCAAAATCTGTAATTTGAACATCGGCCACAGACTCAAAGTAACTAGCCGTCTGACTAGTCGCCCGGAACTGCAATTTGTTTCAGTCCTTGAGCTGCTCATTGTATGCATTCTCATGGTTGGCAGGCCGGTTGTTTTGGCGCAGCAACCGGGCGAGCTTTTGACCAATGCCGTGGATGTCATTTCCCTTCCGGCTGAAAAAGCGTCTGACTCCATCAAAGTATCCGTGACCGGCGTGGTCACCGCCGCCGATCCAGCTTTAATGGGAAGATTTTTTGTTCAAGATGGAACGGGCGGCGTGTTTGTGGACAATGTGAATGGTCGCCGTCCCGAGGCCGGTGAATTGGTTGAAGTTTCCGGCATAACATACATTGGCGCTTATGCTCCAACCATCACCGCTCCGCTTGTGCGCACGATTGGAACCGCCCCGTTGCCACCGGCAAAACTTGTTTCCGTTGAACAACTGATGTCGGGCGCTGAGGACAGTCAACGCATCGAAATTTCAGGCGTTGTTCGAGATGCGCGGGTGGATGGCTCGCGACTGGCAATTGATCTAGTCGCTGGCGGATACCGTTTTCGAGCCTATGTGATTGTTCCCGCTGGTTTCCAACCGCAAAAACTGATCGGATCGCAGGTGCTTATACGCGGCACTGCCGCCGAAGCTCATAACCGATCGCTGCGACAGTTGATTATTGTCGAAATTTACATTCCAACCCTCACGGATTTGGTGGTTGAAAAACCCGAGTCGGCCAACCCCTTTGACAAGCCTTTGATTCCTCTCAATAAGCTGGCACAATTCCGCCGGGATAATTCGCTGGCCCAGCGGGTTCATGTTCGCGGTGTTATCACTCTCCAAAAACCCGGCGAGTGTGTATTTCTTCAGGATGCGAGCGGCGGTCTTCAGGTTCAAAACCGCCAGCTCGCCATTTTCTCGCCAGGTGAGGTTGTCGAGGCGGTTGGTTTTCCAAGTTTTGAAAATTATCTTCCAGTATTGCAAGACGCCACTTTTCGAAAAGCACAGGAGCTTCAGGTTCCCGTGAAGCCCAAGCCTGCATCAATCGAAGAGTTGCAAAACGGCCTGCATCATGCGGAGTATGTCTCGCTTATCGGCAAATTGATCGAACGGACGGTCAAGCAGGGGAGTCGTGCAAAGATCGCAGGGTCGGACACCACCACCGTTCTAGTCCTGCAAGGCACCAATTTTACGTTTGCAGCCGAAGCTGATGATATGCCGGGTCGGTCGGTGCTGGGAACGATTCCGATTGGTAGTGTTGTGGAAGTAAACGGGATTTGTCTGACGGAGATTGATAGCGATGGCAAGTTAAGATCCTTTCGAATTCTGATGCCGAGTCCGGAGGATTTCCGGATCATCAAGAAACCGAGCTGGTTCACCCCGCAACGCCTTCTGGTTGGTTTTTCAGCCGTCTGCTTTGTGTTGATTGTGATTGTGAACTGGACCGTCATACTGTCGCGGAAGAATTTGGTTTTGAACTTCCTGATTCGTGAGCGGGAAAATGCCCAGCGGGAGTTACAACAGGCCCACGATCAACTTGAGGAACGGGTCAAGGAACGGACGGCAGAACTGAAATTTCAAATTACGGCGCGCAAGGAATCGGAGCTTCAATTCAAGGCCGTTTTGGCAGAAAGAACCCGCCTGGCTCAAGAGCTTCACGACACCGTCGAACAAACGCTTACGGGTCTTGCCTTGCAGTTAGACATCGCTTCCAAGCTGTATGCGCGAAATCCGACAAGTGCGCTTAACCACCTCGAACTGGCCCGCAAACTGATGTCTAGAAGCCAGACGGAGGTGCGTCAATCGGTATGGGATTTACGGCGTCTGGTGCAGGAGCAATTCGATCTTTCCAGTGCCTTGCTGGAAAATGCGCGGCAAATTACCAGCAGCACCAGCATCCACGTTGACCTCAAAACCAAGGGGCAAGTGCGCGCTTTGCCGGAGATCATTGAAGAAAGTTTCCTGCGCATTAACCATGAGGCGCTCACCAATGTCATCAAACACTCCGGGGCGACCTTCGTGAGCATCCAATTGGAGTTTGAGGCACAGCGGGTGATTTTGAAAATCCGTGATAATGGCCGGGGCTTTGTTCCGCAAAATGCCGCTGGTCCGAATGAAGGCCATTTCGGACTGCTTGGCATATCAGAAAGAGTCAAGCGGCTTGGCGGCCAGTTTAACCTGGTCAGTATTCCGGATGAAGGAACAACGGTGCAGATTGAAATCCCATTGGGTGCAGATCAGGAAATGTCTTCGCCGACACTCGTCGGCCTGTAATATCCACATGAAGAAACCAGAGAAAATTCGCATCCTGATAGCTGACGACCATTATATTGTCAGAATAGGGTTGGTCGCGCTGGTGAATACCGAGCCGGACATGGAGGTGGTGGCGGAGGCAGCCGATGGTGCCCAAGCCCTCGAACTCTTTGGTAAACACAATCCCGACCTCGTGTTGCTAGATATGAATATGCCGATCAAAAATGGCATTCAGACTACCATGGAAATCCGGTCCAAATTTCCATCCGCACGGGTCTTGATACTGACGGCATTTGATGGCGACGAACAAATTCACAAGGCGCTTCAAGCCGGAGTCCAAGGATATGTATTTAAGGATTCTTCCGGAGAAAAACTCATTCCTGCACTGCGAGCCGTGTTGGCCGGACAACGCTGGATTCCAAAAGAGGTTGCCAGCCGGCTGGCAGCCCGGAAATCATTTGAAGAATTAACCCCCCGAGAGGTGCAGGTCTTGAATGAACT
>DMQW01000057.1 GCA_003455565.1 Limisphaerales bacterium | reverse complement strand
GCGAGACGATGGCGCGGGCGTGGAAAGAACTGGCTCCCGAAGACACGTTCGGCGGCGCCACGCTCGCGGAGTTCAACGACTTGCTTGGGCGCGTCCAAGCCGCCAATCAACGGCTCGTAAAACTGGCGGGGTTGACCATTGAGGCGCGGTTAAATCGCGACAACCTGCACGCGGAGTTGAACCGCATTTCGCAGAACGTGGTCAACGGCGTCCGGGCGGAACCGGTGCGGCATGGCCCGGACAGCGGTCTTTACAAGACCATGGGCTACGTCCCGCAAGGTGAACGCGCGAGTGGCCTGACCCGCAAGAAGAAGAAAGTTCCTGCTGCCGACGTTCCCCCCGCCGAGGCCGCCGGGCAGTGAGCATCGTTCAGCCGCGAGCTTGCGCATGGCGTCAATTCCCAGCTTTGTTCCAGTTGCGATTTCGCTGGTGGTGCAGGTGTGTTTTGATGCATCTATGGCAACTCTGCATGAAAAATCCCTGCCGACACAACAAGTGCGATGGCGTCCAAATTAAAAGCAATAAAAGAAAAACTCCAAACAGAAGCAGCAGGACGGGGAGGCCAACCGGAGGTTTATTCAACGTCCTGAATCAGCGTTCCACAGCGCAATGACCGGCGAATCGGCAAGGTTGTGTTCGTAACCGAGAATGCTGAACGATGCGGTGTCGAGCAGGAAATGTTGCGCTTCGCTCACCGGCAATCCAATCCAACGCGCGGCCAGGACGCGTCCGAAGTGGCTGTGTGAGAAGAGCGCGACATTTCCATCCAGCACGCGAAGACGGACAATGAGCCGATCAGCGCGGTCGGAAATCTGGGCGGGCGTTTCACCGCGCGGACAGCCGTCCCGAAAGAGATTCCAGTCCGGTCGCGCCGGCAGAATGTCGGCGGAACGTTTTCCTTCGTAGTCACCATAGTCCCACTCCGCCAGATCCGGTTCGATTTCGGCCACTTGAGCCAATCCGGTGAGTTCGCACGTCCGTCGTGCCCGCTGTCGCGGGCTGCTGAACACCTGACTGAAATTGAGATCGCGCAACCGCTCTCCCAGTTTGCGTGCGTCCTGTTCGCCTTGTTCTGTCAACGGAATGTCCGTGCGACTGGTGTGCTGGCCGGAGAGCGACCACTCGGTTTCGCCATGTCGAATGAGGTAAATGCGCGGGAGCATATTCTGCATTTAGATTACTTGTTTGCATTCCATTTCCAATTCCGAATCTCCGGCAGGTCCTCGCCATTTTTATCAATGTATTGCTTGTGTTCGATCAGCTTGTCCCTGAACTGCTGTTTCAGGTAGATGCCCTTGTCGCCGGTCTGCGGCAGACGATCAATGGTGTCCATCACAAGGTGGAAGCGATCCAAGTCGTTCAGCACTGTCATGTCGAATGGCGTGGTGATGGTGCCCTCTTCCTTGTAACCGCGGACGTGAATGTTGTCGTGATTTGTGCGGCGGTAAGTCAGCCGGTGGATCAACCACGGGTAGGCGTGGAAGGCGAAGATGACCGGCTTGTCCCGGGTGAACAGTTCGTCGAAATCCGTGTCGCTCAATCCATGCGGATGCTCGCTTTGCGGCTGCAATCTCATCAAGTCAACGACGTTGACCACCCGGATTTTCAGGTCGGGCAGATGCTCGCGCAAAATTGACACGGCGGCCAGCGTCTCCAGCGTGGGCACGTCGCCACAACAGGCCATGACCACATCGGGCGCAGCGCCTTGGTCGTTGCTGGCCCATTGCCAGATACCGATGCCCTCGGTGCAATGCTTCACGGCGGCGTCCATCGTCAGCCATTGCGGCGCAGGGTGTTTGCCCGCAATCACGACGTTGACATAATGACGGCTGCGCAGGCAGTGGTCCATGACCGACAACAAACAATTCGCATCGGGCGGCAGATAGACACGCACAACGCTGGCTTTCTTGTTCACGACGTGATCTATGAAACCTGGGTCTTGATGGGTGAATCCGTTGTGATCCTGCCGCCAGACGTGCGAAGCCAGCAGATAGTTTAACGAGGCTATTTTCCGCCGCCACGGCAGGCACGACGTGACCTTCAGCCACTTGGCGTGCTGGTTGAACATCGAATCCACGATATGAATGAACGCCTCGTAACAGTTGAAGAGTCCATGCCGCCCGGTGAGCAGATAACCTTCGAGCCAGCCTTCGCATTGGTGTTCGCTCAACATCTCCATCACGCGCCCGGCGGGCGCGAGAAATTCGTCGTTCGGCACGGTCGCGGCATCCCATTGGCGTCTGGTCGTTTCAAAGACGGCTTCCAAACCATTCGAGAGGGTTTCATCCGGGCCGAAGATGCGGAAGGTTCGCTGCTCGCTGTTCAACTTCGCCACATCGCGCAGGAAAGGCCCCAGCACATGCGTGTCGCCGATGCCGCGCACTCCCGGCGAGGGCACGTCGACTGCGTAGTCGCGGAAATCCGGCATCCGCAGGTCGCGGAGCAGAATGCCGCCGTTGGCGTGGGGATTCGCGCCCATGCGTCGTTCGCCCTTGGGCGCGAGTTCGGCCAGTTCCGGTTTCAGGCGGCCCGACTCATCGAAGAGTTCTTGTGGCCGATAACTTCTCAACCAGTCTTCCAACAGCTTGAGATGTTCGGGATGGGTGGCCGGGTCGGAGAGCGGCACTTGATGCGCGCGAAATGTTCCTTCCACTTGCAGACCATCAACGAACTTCGGCCCGGTCCAACCCTTGGGTGAGTTGAGGACGATCATCGGCCAGCGCGGACGCGTGAGGTTGCCGTGGACGCGGGCGTCCTGCTGGATTCGTTTAATCTCCTCCACCGCCGTGTCGAGGGTCGCGGCCATGGCCTCGTGCATCAGTTCAGGCTCGTGGCCCTCGACGAAGTAAGGCGTCCACCCGTAACCACGGAGCAACTGTTCCAATTCCTCGCGGGTGATGCGCGCGAGGAGGGTTGGGTTGGAAATCTTGTAGCCGTTGAGATGCAGGATCGGCAGCACCGCGCCGTCGGTGGCCGGATTGAGAAACTTGTTCGAATGCCACGCCGTGGCCAGCGGTCCGGTTTCCGCCTCACCATCGCCGACGACGCAGGCGACCACGAGATCGGGATTGTCGAACACCGCGCCGAATGAATGGCTGAGTGAATAACCCAGTTCGCCGCCCTCGTGGATCGAGCCCGGGCACTCCGGCGAGGCGTGGCTGGGAATGCCACCGGGAAACGAAAACTGAATGAAGAGCTTGCGAAGCCCGGCCTCATCCTGGCTGATATTGGGATAGATCTCGCTGTAAGTGCCCTCCAAATACGTGTTGCCCACGACCGCCGGGCCGCCGTGTCCGGGGCCGGAGACGTAAATCATGTTAAGGTCGTATTTCTTGATAACGCGGTTCAGATGCGCATAAATAAAATTCTGCCCGGGCGTCGTGCCCCAGTGTCCCAGCAGCATGTGCTTCACGTCCGCGAGCGTCAGCGGCCGCTTCAGCAGCGGATTGTCGTAAAGATAAATCTGGCCGACCGACAGATAGTTGGCGGCACGCCAGTAGGCGTCCATCTGGTGGAGCAATTCCGGCGTGAGAGTCTTTGTTTCCATGGTTCAATCTTTTTTATTCACCGCGCCGGGTTCGAGAATACGGCAAACCGAGCGCGCAATCATCAGTTCTTCATCCGTGCGAATGACGCGAACTGTGGCGCGGCTGGCGTTCGTGGAAATCACTGGCGCATTCTCCGTATTGCGCGACTCATTCAGTTCGATGCCGAGGAAGTTCAGTCCATTGCAGATGCGTGCGCGAATGGACGGGCAGTTTTCCCCAATGCCAGCGGAGAACACCAGCGTGTCCAGTCCACCGAGTGCAGCGGCGAAGGAGCCGATCCACTTTTTCGCCTGATAACAAAACAGCGCCACAGCTTCCGCCGCCCGCACGTCACCGGCTTCCCGCGTGAGCAAGTCCCGCATGTCGGAGCTGATCTCCGAAACTCCGAGCAGTCCGGATTCGTGGTTGACCATTTCGTAAAACTGTTTTGTCGTCATCTGCTCGGTTCGCTCCAGATACGGCGCGAGGCCGGGATCCAGATCGCCGGAGCGCGTGCTCATCACCAATCCCGCCGTCGGCGTGAAGCCCATGCTGGTGTCCATGCTCTTGCCGTCGCGCACGGCGGCCAGGCTGGCGCCATTGCCGAGATGGGCGAGGATGACGCGGCCAGTCTTTGCCGCCGGGTCGCCGAGACGCGCGAGTTCTTCCATCAAATAGGCATAGGATAAACCGTGGAAACCGTAGCGTTGAATTCCCTTGGCGTCGAAGCGTCGCGGAATCGGAAGAAGTTTTGCAACGCGCGGCATGGTTTGGTGAAACGCCGTGTCGAAGCACGCCACTTGCGGCAGCTTTGGATGACGCTGGCGGAACGCTTCAATCAGTTCAATCTCGCGAGGCAGATGATCCGGATCGTAAGGACTGATGCGATGCAGTTCATCCAACAAGTCTTGGGTGACAATCTCAGGCGCGATGTGTTTCATGCCGTGAACCACGCGGTGTCCCACCGCCTGGATCGTTTTGAAATCATATTTCTCTTCGAGCCAATCAATCAGGAAATTCGCCGCTGATTTGTGATCGGCGGCGATGAGTTTGCGACTGGCCTGTGGCTTGCCATCGGCATCGTGAAACGTCAGATTCGTCCCGCTCAAGCCGATGCGGTCAATCTTTCCAGAAAGATTTCGCTTCAGCGGTTCACCAACTTGGTAGAGCGCGAACTTGATGCTCGATGAACCGCCATTGATCGTCAGGATGCGTGGGTTGGCTGTTTTCATCGCTGCCAAAGGATTCGTGAATCTTCCAGTGGAATAGCAACGCCGTCGCAATGTGGCATTACTCGCGCCGTAAAGTCCGTCGGCGCGCGGGTCGCAGACACAGTTGCACTGAAAACGTAGCCGCCTGATTCGTCTGCGAGTGGGTGAAGCAGTGTCATCTCCTGTCGCACGGGAGGACTGCCTTTGATTCCGTCGGCATAAAGCTCCACCCGCACGGCTTTCGGGTCGAGGCCATTGAGACCGACGTGAATTTCAAATATGTGTTGCTCGCCTTTGGTTTCCAATTTCACTTCGCCAAAATGCAGCGCGGCCCATTTCTGTTCCAGACTGTGCTGCCAATTGACCATCTGCCTGCCCATTGCGCCTTTAACGGCAGCGCGCTCATGATAGGACGCCGCCGATGGCAGATAGTGTTGCTCGGTGTATTCGCGCACCGTGCGGTCGGCGGCAAAGTGCGGGGTCAACCGGGCCATGCTTTCCCGCATCCGGTTGACCCAGGCCGTGGGGATACCTTTCTCGTTGCGGGTATAAAACTCCGGGATCACCTCGCGTTCGAGTCGCTCGTAGAGCGTCTCAGCTTCGGCCGCATCCCAGGCTGGATCGCTGCCATGTTCTTTACCGTCGCCGAGTGCCCAGCCCAAGTCTGAAACATAGGCCTCGGCCCACCAGCCATCCAATTCCGAAAGGTTTAAGCCGCCATTGACCAGCACCTTCATGCCGCTCGTGCCGCACGCCTCCCAAGGCCGTCTTGGCGTGTTGAGCCAGACATCTACGCCTTGCACGAGGTGTTCCGTAAGGTGCATATCGTAGTCGCTGAGAAAAATCGCGTGCGGACGGACATCGGGTCGGCGAATGAATTGAATCCATTCTTTGATCAGAACCTGTCCTTCTTTGTCCGCCGGATGCGCCTTGCCGGCAATCATGAGTTGCACGGGTCGCTGCGGATTGGATAACAATCGCAACAATCGTTCCCGGTCGTGCAACAGCAGGTTCGGTCTTTTGTAAGTGGCGAAACGGCGCGCAAAACCCAACGTCAACACTTCGGGATTAAATAAATGTTTTGCCTCCTCAACGGTCGCGGGCGAGGCTCCGGCGGCGGCATAGTGCCGGGCCAGACGCTCGCGCGCGTAATCAACGAGGGACTTGCTGGAAGCGGTGCGCAATTGCCAAAGGCTGTCGTCGGAGACGCGACGAATATCTTGCTGTTTCAGATTTTCCTTCATGCCCAGCCAGCGGTCTTTGCCGCAGGCCTTCGTCCAAAGATCATCCGCAGCCGCCGAATCCCAGGTCGGGTGATGAACTCCATTGGTGACGTGGCCAATAGGCACTTCGTCTTCCGGCCAGCGCGGAAAGAGCGGCGAAAATAATTGCCGGCTGACTTGCCCATGCAAACGACTTACGCCATTCACCGCGCCGCTGCCGCGAATGGCGAGATAGGCCATGTTGAAACTCTCCGACGCGTCGTTCGGATTCTGGCGGCCTAAAGCCAGTAAATCATGGAGCGAAATTCCGAGTTTGTCCGTGGCGTAATGTCCAAGGTATTGTTCAATGAGCGCCGGAGTAAAACGATCAAAGCCCGCCGCCACCGCCGTGTGCGTGGTGAAAAGATTTCCCGCGCGTGTGGCGGCCAATGCTACTTCAAATGGTTGAGCATTTTCCTGCATGAAACTGCGGGCGCGCTCCAACACGGCAAAGGCGGCATGACCTTCATTCAGGTGACAGACATCCGGTTGGATACCCAGAGCCGCGAGCAGTCGCCAGCCGCCGATCCCCAGCAGCATTTCCTGCTTGAGTCGCAATTCCGGACCGCCGCCGTATAATTCGCTGGTAATTCCGCGGTGCGCCGGGAAGTTCGCTGCGTCATTGCTGTCCAGCAAGTAAAGTTTTACCCGGCCCACTTGCACCTGCCAGGCACGCAGCCAGACCGAGTATCCGGGCAACGTGATCTCCAAGCGCAACCACTCGCCGTTCGATTGGCGCAACGGCGTGATCGGCAACTGTCCAGGGTCGTTATACGGATAAAGGGCTTGTTGCGCTCCGTCCTTGTCAATCACCTGACGAAAGTAACCTTGTTGGTAGAGCAATCCTATTCCAACTACCGGCACGCCCAAGTCGCTGGCGGCTTTGAGTTGGTCGCCAGCGACATTGCCAAGGCCGCCGGAGTAAATGGGCAACGCTTCGCTCAACATATGTTCCATGCTGAAATACGCGACGCACTTCAATGACGACTGCGGATGATTTTTCTGAAACCACGCGGGCGACTCTGCCGCCTCGCGCTTGGCTCGAAGCAGGTCGTCAATGTTTTTGCGGAAGGGAGGGTCGGCCAGCACTTGCTGGAGTTTGTCCTTCGAGACAGTTTGAAGCACCACCCAGGGATTCTGCGTGAGTTCCCACAGCGCGGGATCAAGCTGCCGCCACACTTCGTCGGTGGCATGACTCCACGACCAGTGCAAATCCAAGGCCAGTTCCGCCATGGAATCAAAGCCTTCGATGTCCGCAGGCAAATTGCAATAGCCTGGCTTGTTGACAGATGTTTGTTCGCTCATGATTTTTTGTCTCGTTTCTAAATTATTTTTTATGATGCCAGACGGGGATACAATCGGGCGCCAATGAAGACCAGGATGGTCGTGGTCAGGAGGATGACAGCGTAGTCGAGACTCGGACCGAAGGTGCTCGGGCTGCCGGCCAGCATAGATGTGCGCAGGGCATCGACGACGTAGGTCAACGGGTTCAGATGGGAAATGGTCTTCAGCCAGCCAGGCATGATGGTGGTGGGGTAAATCGCGTTGCTCGCAAAGAACAGCGGCATGGTGAGCACCTGACCGACGCCCATGAAACGCTCACGCGTTTTGACGATGCAAGCGATGATGAGCGAAAACGTTCCGAACAGCGTCGCGGCCAGAATGACGATGACCAGCACGTTGAGAAGCGCGAGCGGATTCCAATTTAGCTTCACCCCGAGCAGCAGCGAGAGACCATAAACGATGACCATCTGCGAGAGGCTTCGGATGCCGGCGGAAAGACCTTTGCCGAGCACCAGTGCCGCGCGCGGAGTTGGGCTGGCCAAGAATTTCTGCACAATGCCGAGGTCGCGCTCCCAGATGACGTTGATACCGTAAAAAATGGCCACGAAGAGAACGCTTTGCGCCAGGATGCCGGGAGCAATGAAGTCCAGATAGGGAATGTTACCCGTGTGCATCGCCCCGCTGCGTGCGAACACTTGCCCGAAGATGAGCAGCCACAGCGCGGGCTGGAGGGCGCGGGTGATGAGTTCCGTGAAATCGTGGCGCAGCTTGCGCAACTCAAATTCGGTGATGACAAATGTCTTCTCGATGAAGCCGGTCAGTGGATGAATGAAAGTGGCAGTCATAGGTTATCCCAGCCGCTGGGCCGTGGCGCGCTCGGCGGAGACGGCGTGGAAGTTGTTGCCGGAATCCAGCGCGCTGCCGGCATAGTGGACGAAGACGTCATTCAATGTGTGGCCGCTGCCAAGCGAAGCCTCGAGTTCTTGGCAGAGGTGCCAAGCGCAGCCACCTTGCCCAGGTGCATGATCGCCATGCGATCACAATGGCTCTCCGCCTCCTCCAGATAATGCGTGGTGAAAAAAAGCGTCGTGCCGTAATTGGCGCGCATATTAATCAGATGTTTCCAGACCGCGTCACGCG
The DNA here is from genome assembly GCA_003455565.1 of Limisphaerales bacterium. GTDB lineage: Bacteria > Verrucomicrobiota > Verrucomicrobiia > Limisphaerales > UBA11358 > UBA11358. The sequence continues at coordinate 10,660 of DMQW01000057.1, read as the reverse complement.
CAATCGGATCCAGCCCGACGGTCGGCTCATCGAGGAAAAGCACCTTTGGCCGATGCAGCGTGGACTGTGCGATTTCCAGGCGACGCACCATGCCGCCGGAGTATTCGGCCACCAGCCGTTTCGCATCGGCGGTGAGGTTCATGAATTCCAATGCCTCCGCAATGCGCGCCTGCTGCTCACGGTGCGGCAGGTCGTAGAGTTTGGCGAAGATGAGCAGGTTCTCATAGCCGGTGAGTGAGCCGTCCACGGAAACCGCCTGCGGCACATAACCGATGGCGCGGCGCACGCCGACCGCCTGGGTGGTGATTGAAAAACCAGCCACGCGCGCCTCACCCGCAGAAGGCGGCAACAGCGTCGTAAGCATCTTGATCGTGGTCGTTTTGCCAGCGCCGTTGGAGCCGAGCAAGCCGAAGACCTCACCGGCATTGACCGAAAGGGTTAGAGCATCAACCGCCGTAAATGCGCCGAAGCGGCGGGTAAGATTTTTAATTTCGAGAACGATGTCGCTCATAATCCCTCTGGAAAGTATATCTTTTGGACGCGAGAAACGAATGGGGTGAACACCCCATAAAATTCAAACCTGTGAAATTCCGGTTCTCCCTCTCCTCGCAATCCTTCGCTCGCGGGAGCGGGAGACTTGAGCCGTTTGGAAAACGGCGAAAGGAGTTCGGCAGAGCCGAAAGCCCGCAAGGGCCGAGCGAGCGGGCGCGAGTTAAAAGCGAGACGATGGCGCGGGCGTGGAAAGAACTGGCTCCCGAAGACACGTTCGGCGGCGCCACGCTCGCGGAGTTCAACGACTTGGTTGGGCGTGTCCAGGCCGACGAGCTCTGGACTTATGTGGGCCAAAAAAAACGGCCTGCGGGTTGTGGTGGGCGATTGATCGTGCTACCAAGCAAGTCTGCGGCTGGACGCTGGGCGATCGTGGAACCGAAACGGCCCGCTGCCTGGCTGCGCAGCTTCCGCGCGCCGCCCACATCACCTTCGGCACCGACTTCTGGCACCCCTATGGCCTGATCTTTGCCCAAGCCCGTCATCTGCAAGGCAAGGCCCACACCTTCACCATCGAAAGCCATAACAACCGCCTGCGGGTTTATCTCGCCCGCCTGCGGCGTAAAACCCATTGCTATACCAAGAAACTTGCCAACCTTGCCGCCAGCATCCTGTTCTACTTGCTCAAAAAGTCTTAATCAATACCTAATGAGCAATCCCAGGTTTGCCACGCATCCTTCTCTGACCATTCCCTGCCACCATCATTCAAACTTTGTCCGGGTTTTTCAGCAAACTGCTAGGGGACATTTCTAAATAGTTTTGACAGAGAGGCGTAGAACTGGCATTCGTAAGAACCAAATGCCATCATGCGCGTCAAATAAAAAAACCGAATTCTCTATGCATGCCAAAATTCATTCGTCTAAATCCGTCGTTAAACGTTACCGGTGGCTGGTCGCGCTGGCGTCGGGGTTGCTTGTTGGACACAGTGCCCTGGCTGCGGTCACTTTCACCAACACGCCGTCCGCCGTCAGCAACACCTACAGCGGCCTCATCACGCTCTCAATCGGTGGCCTGACGAACACGGAAACGGTGGTGGTGCAGAAATTTCTCGATCTCAACACCAACGGCGTTATTGATGGCACTGACTGGCTGGTGCAGCAGTTCGCTTTGCAGGATGGGACAAATTTTGTGATTGGCGGGGTGACCAATTTCAATGTGCCCGGCGATTTGAATGCCACGACGGGCGCCGTCACCGCGCAGTTGAATTTTCAAAATGGTGATTTCGTGCAGAACATCATCGGGAAATATTTGTTCAAGCTGTCCAGCCCCGTGGGCCATTTCGCGCCGCTCACCAACCAGTTTGCGGTCACGAATTTTCCCTTCGCGCAGAAGATCACCGGCAACGTCGTCAGCAATGGCACCAGCACGACGTTGTCCAATGCCGTTGTTATCTTGATGCCTGGGCCGAACAGTTCTCCCGTCGCGGGGGCAGTGGCAAACAATGCGGGCAGCTACACCATCCAGGTGCCGCCAGGGACTTATATGCTCGCGGCTTTCCGAAGCAATTATCTGGCGAATTTTGCGACGGCGCCGATTATCACTTTGGGCGGCGGCGCGACCATCACCACGAATCTGACGTCCACCAACGCCACGGCCAGTATTTCCGGCAAGGTGGTTGACGCGGCCAATTCCAGCCTTGGGTTGCCCGGCATCATGCTGCCGATGCAGTCCGCCAACGGCCTCATGGGGATTGGTTTCACCGACACCAACGGCAATTTCAACGTGGGCGTCCGGTCCGGGCAATGGAAAGTCAAGAGCGAAGACACGCCTCTGATTGTTCATGGCTATCTGGGATTGCAGAACGGAACCAACGTCACCGCCGGTGCGACGGGGGTGACCCTGACCGTGCCCAAGGCCACGGCGCTGATTTATGGCAGTGTGAAAGATAATCTGGGAAATCCCTTGGTGGGATTGGACGTTTATGCCAACGACAATAACAACCTCTATCAAACAGACGGCTACACGGATGCGAGCGGGAACTACGTTCTTGGCGTGTTGGGCTTGGGCAGCAGCGATTCTTGGTATGCCAACGGCAACAATCAGCTCACCAATTATGTCTTTTCGCAAGGATTTAACACCACCCTCACCAATGGCCAGGCGCAGCTTCAGAATTTCACCGCTGTCCTCGCGACCAATTACATCACGGGCCATGTCCAGTATAACGGCAATCCCGTCAGTGGTGTCCAGGTTTATGCCTACGCCAATATCAATGGCGTGAATTACCAGTCATGGATGGACACCGATACCAGCGGCAATTATTCATTGAACGTAGGCAACGGAAATTGGGGTGTCGGCGTCAATTGCCAATACGGCGGCAGCGACAGCTTGGACAACATTCTCGGCAGCGGCAATTATCAGTGCCCAAACAACACGAACATCACCATCCTCAACAACAACGGCACGGCGAATTTTACCATCCAACCTTGCGGCGGCGTTCAAATCCTCACGACCAGTTTGCCGGATGGGCAGGTGGGTTCTTACTACAACCAGTTTCTTCAGGGTTCGACTTGCAGCGGCACGCTCAATTGGTCGTTGAATGACCCGCAGAATTTTCCATCCAGCTTGGGCTGGAGCGGGAACGGGAACATTCAAGGCACGCCCAATAGCAGTGGCACATATAATTTTTCCGTGACGCTGAATGACGGCAACGGCCACTCAACGAATCAAAATCTGTCGCTTTACATCGCCGGCGTTTCTTCGCCCTTGCAAGTAACAACGACGTATTTGCCCGACGGCACCGTGAATACATTTTATTCTCAAACACTTCAGGCCTCCGGCGGACAGCCGCCGTATAGCTGGTCCATTCCCGCTTATTCCGCCGACCCGCCGCCGAATCTGACTTTGGCGACCAACGGCGTCCTGTCCGGCACGCCCGTGACCGCCACTGGTGCGCCGGCATATTTTGACGTGGAAGTGACGGATGGCGCGGCGAACACAGCCTATCAAACTTTGTCGCTGTATATTGCCAATCTGCCTTTGGTGATCACCAATGTTTCTTTGCCGAACGGCACCGTCGGCACGGCTTACAACGCGCAACTCGGCGCGAGCGGCGGACAGCCGCCTTACAACTGGCAGCTCGCCACTGGTTCGGCCAATCCGTCGGCGGGATTGACGCTCTACTCCAGCGGCCTCATCTCCGGCACGCCGACGACCAACAAAGTGTCCATTTTCAAAGTGCAGGTGACGGACGCGAATATCAAAACGACGAATAAAGTTCTTTCCATCACCATCAATTCCAAGCCCGTTCTTCTCGGTTTGCCGAGCTGGCTGACGAACCAATTCCAAATGCGGCTAACGGGCGCGTCCAATCAAAATTACACGGTTCAGATGTCCACCAACTTGAGTTCCACCAATTGGATTTCCCTGTTCATCACCAACAACACGACGACCAATTCGTTTCTCCTGACCGATCCCAACGCCACCAACCAACAGCGCTTTTATCGCATTTTGATCGGGCAGTGAAACAATGGTTTGAAGCTGGCGGTTCACACCGCATTTGACCGCACTGCGTTTTTTTTGCACAATCACCGCATGGCAAGCAGCTTTGGACAATTGTTCCGCATCACGACGTGGGGCGAATCGCATGGCGGCGGCGTGGGCGTCGTCGTGGACGGCTGCCCGCCGCGCTTGAAACTTTCCGAGGCGGACATCCAGCCCGACCTCGACCGTCGCCGTCCGGGCCAGTCCAAAATCGTCACGCCGCGCAAGGAATCCGACACGGTGCAGATCATGTCCGGCATTTCCACGACCGGCCAGACGCTCGGCACGCCGATTTGTCTCTGGGTAAAAAATGAGGACGCCCGCTCCGAGGCGTATTCGGAGATGAAGGAAAAATTTCGTCCGTCGCACGCCGACTTTACCTACTTCGCCAAATACGGAATTCGCGCGTGGCAGGGCGGCGGTCGTGCGAGCGCGCGCGAGACGATTGGCCGCGTCGCCGCCGGTGCGATTGCCAAAAAAATTCTTCGCGAAAAATTCGGCGTGGAAATTCTGGCTTACGTCAAGCAGGTGCAGACAATCATCGGCGAAGTTGATCCCGACAAAGTCAAATTGAAAAATGTCGAATCGAACATCGTCCGTTGTCCCGACCCGAAGGCGGCAGAGAAAATGATCCGGCTCATCGAGAAAATGCGGCGCGAAGGCAACACCGTCGGCGGCATCGTGGAAGGCATTGCGCGCGGCGTTCCGGCGGGCTGGGGCGAACCGGTGTTCGACAAGCTCGAAGCGGACTTGGCGAAGGCGATGTTGAGCCTGCCCGCATCGAAGGCGTTTGAAGTCGGCTCCGGCTTCGGCGGCATTTTGCTGACGGGCCGCGAACACAACGATGCGTTCCGCGCCAAGTCGGGAAAAGTTTTTACGACGACGAACCGTTCCGGCGGCATCCAGGGCGGCATCTCGAATGGCGAAACCATTTTCTTTCGCACCGCGTTCAAGCCGGTCGCCACGGTGATGCACGAGCAGGAAACGGTGGACGAATCATTTCACAACACGACGCTCAAGGGCCGTGGCCGGCACGATCCGTGCGTCTTGCCGCGCGCAGTGCCGATGATTGAAGCAATGACCGCGCTGGTATTGGTTGACCACGCGTTGCGGCACAAGGCGCAGTGCGGATAATAAATCTGTAGCAGCGGACGTAAGTCCGCTCCAATTTTAGAATGAGCCGGCTCACACCGGCGGCTACACAAGTCAGGTTGATTTTTTGCGGTGCCGGAGCAATTTTATTTCAAGCAACAAAAATTATGGCTGAAAAAAACATCAACGAGATTCCTCCCGACCTGCGGAGGATGCACACGAAGGCGGTCGAGGCCGCGCAGCGCGAAAATTATGACTACGCCCTCGCGTTGTTCTGCCAGGTGCTGGAAAGAGAGCCGGGATTGTTTGCGTGCCGCAAGGCGTTGCGCGCGGCGCAGGCTCTGAAGTCAGCCGGCGCAAGCACGGGTTTTTTCAAAAAGATGATGAGCGGCGCGGGTTCGTCGCCGCAGATCGCCAAGGCGAAAATGGCGTTGAACAAAAATCCCGCCGAGGCCATGGCGATTGCGGAACAGGTTTTGAACGGTGACCCGAATAATTCCTACGCGCACCGGATCATCGTGGACGCCGCGCACGCGCTGGAGTTTCCGCAGACGGCGGTGTTGTCGCTGGAGACGATGGTGAAGAATTCGCCGAAGGACAAGGCGCTGGTCATCGAGTTCGCAAACACCGTGGCGGAGACCAGCGGCAATGCGCGGGCGGCGGAGAAGGCGCTGGCGGAAATCATCCGCACGAACGGTTACGATCCCGATCTGGTGCAGGCGCAGAAAAATCTTTCCGCGCAGACGACGCTCGACGAGGGCGGCTACCGTGCGCTCGAAGGCGGCGAAGGTTCCTACCGCGACATTTTGAAGGACAAGGACGAGGCGGTTTTGCTCGAACAGGAAAAGCGCGTGCAGAAAACCGAGGACGTGACCGAGCGGCTCATCGGCGAATACGAAACGCGGCGGCAGACCGAGCCGGACAACCTGAAGCTGCTGCGTTCACTGGCGGAACTTTACACGCAGAAAAACCAGTTTGACCGCGCGCTGGAACTTTACCAGCGCATCAAGGGTTCCGAAGTCGCCAGCGATGCGACGCTGGATCTGGCGATTGCCAATACGACGGTGCGGCGGTTTGATTTTCAGATTGCGCAACTGGATTCCACCGCGCCGGAGCAGGCGGAGCAGGCGGCGAAAATCGAGGCGGATAAATTGACTTATCAGACGGCGGAATGCCAGAAGCGCGTGGAGAAATACCCGACGGATCTCGCCATCCGGTTCGAGATGGGCGTGCTGCATTTTCAGGCGGGCAAGATCAGCGAGGCGATTTCTGAATTTCAGAAGGCGCAGGGCAATCCGCACAAACGCAGCGCGGCGATGAGTTACCTCGCGCAATGTTTTGCGAAGCGCAAGATGTTCGACCTCGCGGCGCGGACGTTGCAGAACGCCATCAAGGAAAAGACCGGCTTCGACGACGAGAAGAAAGACCTCATCTACCATCTCGGCTGCGTGTTCGACAGCATGGGCAAAAAAGAGGAGGCCGTGGAGCAGTTCAAGATCATCTACGAAACGGACATCGGTTACAAAGATGTCGCGGCCAAGGTGGATGCGTTTTACGCGGGGCAGTGATTGAAATGATTTATCCGCAAGATTCCATGAGAACTTTCAACATTTCCGTAGCGGCAAGTCTTCTCTTCATGCTGACGGCTTGCAAAACTATTTGTGCGGAGCCAAGGGCAAAGTTGAAAAACTTTTAATGGAATAAGTTGTCCACGTTGACGCTGCGCGTATCAAGGTGGCAAAAGTGTTCGCCAATACGATGCAACCCCGATTTCTTTCCCTCACATTCTTCGCGCGGCTATTTTCCAATGCAGAACTGGCTGAAGATGGAATCAAGCAAATCGTCCGTCGTCGTTTTGCCGACGATTTCGCCGACGGCGTTGACGGCGATGCGCAAATCCAGCGCGACCAGCTCCAGCGTCGCGTCCTGGCGGAAGGCGTCAATCGTCCGGCGCGTCGCGGTGCGGGCGCGGTTCAGCGCGTCCTGATGCCGCGAGTTGATCATCACCTGCAACATCTCGGCCTTGATCTCGCCGGACCAGACGAGTTCCTTGATGGCGTCCTTCAACGCTTCAATCCCCTGCCCGCTCACGCAGCAGACGTCAACGATGGGAATGTTCGGAGTTCCGCCTTCAGGCGGTTCGGGACTTTCGGGCCGCCTAAAGGCGGAACTCCAAACTGAATCAATCACAAATTTCACCGGCAGATCGGTTTTGTTGCGGACGAGAATGCGTTTTTTTCCAGCGAACTCGGCGAGATAAGTTTCGTCGGCGGGCGTGAGCGGTTCGCTCGCGTCGAGGACGTGCAAAATGAATTCAGCCTGCGCGAGCGATTCGCGGCTGCGGCGGATGCCCTCGACTTCAATCTCGTCGCGCGCCTCGCGCAAACCGGCGGTGTCAATGAAGATGACGGGAAGGCCGCGAACATTGGCCGTTTCTTCAATGGTGTCGCGCGTCGTGCCGGCGATGTGCGAGACGATGGCGCGGTCGCGGCCGAGCAGTTGATTGAGCAGACTGGATTTGCCCGCGTTCGGCCGGCCGACAATCGCCGCGCGGATGCCGCGGCGGAGAATCTGTCCTTCGTTCGCCGTGCGGAGAAGTTCGTCCATGAACGCGACGCCATTTTCCAATCGCTGCAATAACTTTTCCTTTGTGTCCGGCGAAATGTCTTCGTCAGGAAAATCAATGTGCGCCTCGACATGCGCGAGCGTGAGCATCAAGTCATCACGAAGTTTGTTGATGCGCTGCGAAAGTTTTCCCGCGAGCTGTTCGTTGGCGGCGGCGAGCGCGAGTTCCGTGCGCGAATGGATCAAATCGGCGACGGCCTCGGCCTGCGCGAGGTCAATGCGTCCATTGAGAAACGCGCGGCGGGTGAATTCGCCGGGTTCGGCCAGCCGCGCGCCGTTGGCGAGCAGCGTGTCGAGGACAAGCTTCGCGGGTAAAATGCCGCCGTGACAGGAAATCTCCACAGTGTCCTCGCGCGTGAAGGTGCGTGGTGCGCGCAGGACGGCGAGCAGCACTTCATCAACGACTTGAAAATCCCCCTCACCCCAGCCCTCTCCCCCGCTGGGGGCGAGGGAGTCAAAAGTTTTTTTATAGCGGACGATTTTGCCGTATTGAATCGTGTGCGTCGGCGCGACGGACGGTTTCAATGAACTTTTTCCGCCGGGCAGAAAACTTTTGTCGGCAATGGCGAGTGCTTGCGAACCAGAAATTCTCACGACGGCCAGGCCGCCTTCGCCGAGCGGCGTGGCGATGGCGGCAATGGTGTCGTCAAAATTCATCGGAAATTTTGCGAGGCCGGGTTAGGGCAAGTTTCTTTCGTGCAGAAAATACGGTTTTTTGCCTTCGCGATCAGCCCAGGAAAAAAGTCGGTTTGGACTCTCCAATTGGTAAATGATTTCTAACGGACACATCAATGATTCAACCGCATTGGTAATGGCAAAACAATCTTCCGTCGTAAGAACCGAGCCAGAAACCACTAGGCACGGGCTTTGATCTTCACGTTTGAAAGTTCCTATGAATTGCACATATCGGAACCTCGCATCATGCCTAAACTTTTCACGCAATATATTTGCCTGATCCCTAGCCAGTCGCAGGTTGTGAAATTGGCGTCCCTGCGGGGAAATCGGCCAATAAACAAAATTATAAAGTAATACAACAACAACGATCGCGCCAAAATATATCAGCAAATTTTTGCGGGTCGTTTGAAGCATATGTTCTCAGGTATGCCGGCAGTTGCCGGACTGATTTTCCGCCTCGCGGCCTTCGAGAAACAGCCGCGCCTTCTCGTAGCTTTTTTTGTGCAAGTAGTGGAACAGCGTCGGGTCGGCGTGGCGCGGAAGCTGGCGGGTCAATTCGTCCAGGCGCGCGAACAGCGGCAGCAGGCTGGGTTTGGGATTCGCCGCCGGCATGGTCTTGACGGTTTCAGCCAGTTGCGTGAGCGCCGTGAGCAATTCATTTTCAACGGAGTTTTTCAGATGCGTTGGAAAAATTTATTGTCCGATAAAGGATCCGAGTTTGCGCGTCAGCCACGAATGATTGAAATCAATATAGCCGAGCAAATATATGCCCGTGATGAGCCGCGCCATGCCGGAGGTCAGCACCACCACAAACATGGCCGACAAATACAGCCCGAACGCGTGCGTCGGGTCCGGCTGCAACACGCGCGGGATGCCTTGATACAAAATCCAAATGGTCAGCACGACCCCGATGCCCCAGGTCGTCCACGGACTCATCATCGGCCCGACGTCCAGCAACCGCATCAGAAACAACGGACTGAAACCGTAGGCGATGGTGGTGAAGGCTTGAAGATAAGTGCCCCGCTCGTGAAAGGTCTGGCTGACTTTCAGCAGCAGGAGCGCGCAGATAAATACCACCAGAATCAGAAGCACCGTCTGGACGATTTCAAATCCGATGATTTCGTGATTGGTGAACCCCCGAATTTTTTGAAACTTCGGCTGCCACTTGCCCCAAGTCATCAAGCCCCAGCCCTCCGCCGCCGTGCCCAGCAAAATCATCGGCAACAGGTAGGTTGACAAAATAAACACAAAACCGCGCCGCGTCTGGGCGATTCGCTCCCAGGCCACGCCGGGTTCAAAAATGAGAAAAAATACCTTGAGCATCTGTGGCTTAACTCTAAAAGCTATCGCCACCGTTGGCAACAAAAACAAAATCCGCTTTCATGAACGCGTCCGGCGTGATTTACTCTTCGCGTGAAAGTGGATCTCGGCATCTGGAGCAAACTCACGCAGGCGGTCGTCGCCCTCGTGGCCATTGCCATTTTGATTCTCATCGGCATGACCTACCTGCCGCTCATCCACCAGAACGAACGGATGCGCCGCGAAATTGACCGGCTGCAAACCGAACAGAACAAGCAGGAAGCCATCTCCAAACACCTCCGCGCCGAGATTGACGCGTTCCGCAACGACCCGCAAACCGTTGCCCGCCTCACCCGCGAAAAACTCGGCTACGCCCGCGCCGACGAAACCATCATCCGGTTTGAATCGCCGAATACCAACAACGCGGACAGATGATGCGGTGGCGGAATTTTGGGCGGGTTTTCAAAATCTGGAATGGCAGCCGCAGATCGGCGAAAGAAAATAGCCCGCAGTTGAACCCCTTGTCATTACCCACATCTTTTCGATGCTTGTTTTAGTTTTCCGGGCCAATTTGCTGTCATCGTGCCGAGAAGCCCCACAGAAATCATTGTCGGAATTTTCCAAAGAAATGATGGCATTGTCTGCAAACGCAGGCAGCGAGAAGTTGCTTCGGATCAGAGTTTATCTTCTCCGTTTCCAAGCTGGCAGTCAGGAAGTCGTGCATCCCGCAGCAGTTCTTGTTTCGTCTTAATTTCCCTCTTCCTTTTCAGAGCTTGAACATTTTGGTGTGTTTTAATTCGCCTCCTCACCCCGGGCCAATGTCGTTTGCCCCGTTGGGACAATCAGACGGCAGCCCGCTGTTTCACCAGAAAATCCAGCCACGCCTTCATCCCATCGCCCGTCTTTGCCGACAACTCGAAGATACGGGCGTGATGGCTCA
>DMQW01000059.1:3146-4109 GCA_003455565.1 Limisphaerales bacterium | reverse complement strand
CTCTCGTGTAAAAAAATGTGAAAATGCCGCGCATGGGAAAGCTTGATAGCTCCGCAACCGACTAGGGAAAAGGCGGCATGATAGCTTTCGTAATGGGGGTGTCCGGCCAATCATCCGGGCATACCGCGCCAGAACTGACGATGAAAATAATTCGAGCGGACGATCCGCGCCCATCGCCAAGGCCCGCCAAAAATACTTTTCAAGAGCCGCGCCCCGCCGCGCGCGCCGTCTGACATTTCACACTTTACCGGCAGTGGCAAACATAGTTGAAACAGTTGGACACATTATGCAATACCGTTATGCGGAGCGGCAATCATCCGGCTCGGAATTGATAGAAACACTGTATTTATTGACTTATTTCAAATTGGTGCCGGTGGTGGGACTCGAACCCACACGACGTTTTACGGTCCCAGGATTTTAAGTCCTGTGCGTCTACCATTTCGCCACACCGGCTTTGCCTGCAAACTCTAGCCGGAGATTCAGGCAAAAGAAAGTTTGAACTTCAGGCTGGCCTGCGATTTTTTTGTCCGCGCTGCTTAAAAATACACAGCAACCGCTGGTGTGCGCTTTTGAGAAAACTTCAAATGACCAATGAAATTCAATTTTAATCAGTTGGCATTGCCTTTGCTAAACGTGTTCCAGTTGCGGTTTTGTTTTTTGGGTGGGGAACCGAGGTTGTAACGGAAGTTATGTGGGGACTTGCTTCCGGTTTGCAGTCGTAGTTAAGGACAAGGAGGAACACCACGCACGCGCCCGCTGGTTTGTCTGTGGAATGAACCGCGCATGAACAAGGAGGCGGCGGCCGGCCACAGCCGGATTTACGAGGCGCGTGCGTGCGCCACAGGAAGTTTATGGCCCCATTGCCTTATCTCAATCTTCTCGTCGTGACACTGCGCAACGCGTGGTTTAATTTTCGCGGATGCAACCAACGTCGCTGACCCTTGGCCACTCGCCCGACCCGGA
>DMQW01000059.1:0-2811 GCA_003455565.1 Limisphaerales bacterium | reverse complement strand
TACGCCTACGTCAGCGACAAATACGCGCTCCTGCCCAGCGGTGCGAGCATGGGCGACGGTTACGGCCCGATGCTCGTGGCGAAAAAGAAATTTTCGCGCGAAGAAATTGCGAAGAAAAAAATCGCCGTGCCGGGAACCATGACCAGCGCGTTTCTCGCCTTGCAGCTCTGGCTCGGCAAACCGGCGAAAGAATTCAATTATGTCGTCGTGCCGTTCGATGAAATTTTTTCCGCCGTGAAAAATGGCGTGGCCGAAATTGGTCTCATCATTCACGAAGGCCAGTTGACTTATCAGAACGAAAATCTGGTTGTGTGCGAAGACTTCGGCGTCTGGTGGGGAAAACAAAACGACGGCCTGCCGTTGCCGCTGGGCGGGAATGTCATCCACAAAAAATTTGATCTGGCGACGCGCAAAAAAATTTCCGACACGCTCACGGCCAGCATCCAGTTCAGCCTCGATCATCGCCCGGAAGCGGTGCAGCACGCGTTGCAATATGCCCGCGACATGGACCGCGACCTGGCGGACAAATTTGTCGGCATGTATGTGAACCACTGGACGCTCGACTATGGCGACAAGGGCAGGGAATCCATCCGCCGCTTTCTCGGCCAGGCGTTTGAGCGGGGACTCATTCCGCACCGGCAGGAATTGGAATTTGTGGTGTGACCTGAATTTTTGACAGGACGGACCGGATTTTCAGGATGGGCAAAACCGCATTCGGCAAGTCTGGTTAATCCGGTCTAAAAAATCAGTTGTCATAGGCCTTTCCTTTGATACTCTCTGCGTTCCTCGTCGTCAGTTGACGATTGGGGCAAACGGCCTAAATTTCGTGTTCGGGTGAATGCGGAGCGGCCATAATAACACTAAACAACAATCTCGTGTTCCGCGAGATGCCTCGGCCAGTCTGGGGTTTTAACCAAAGGAAAATTGTGAGCACTATTGGCGTAAAAGAACTGTTGGAAGCCGGCGTCCATTTCGGACATCAAACCAAGCGTTGGAATCCCAAGATGAAACCGTTCATTTTCGACGCGCGCAACGGCATTCATATCATTGATTTGAGCAAGACCGTGGTTCAGCTTGAAACGGCCCTGGAATTTCTCGCTGCGACCGTCCTCAGAGGTGGCAAGGTGCTGTTCGTCGGCACCAAAAAACAGGCGCAACAATGCGTCAAGGACACCGCCAAGGAAACCGGCCAGATGTTCGTCGTGGAGCGCTGGCTCGGCGGCACCATGACCAATTTCACCACCGTCAAAACTTCCATCAAACGGCTCAAGGAAATTGAGAAGATGGAAGCGGACGGTTCCATCAGCAATTACGTCAAACAGGAACAGGCGGTCATCCGTCGCGAAGGCGCGCGGTTGCATAAGTATTTCGACGGCATCCGCGACATGGATAAAATTCCCGCCGCGTTGTTCGTCGTGGACGTGAAGCGCGAACACAACGCCATCGCCGAGGCCCGCAAGCTCAAGGTTCCGGTCGTCGCGCTCGTGGACACGAACAGCGATCCTGATGATGCCAATTATCCGATTGCCGCCAACGACGACGCCCTCCGCTCCGTCCGCCTGATCATGGCGACCGTGGCGCAGGCCGTCACCCAGGCGCGCGCGGAATTTGAATCCAAGAAATCCCGCCGCGTTGACGCGCCGGAAACTGCTCCGGTCGCCGAAGCGCAACCTGTCGAAGCGGCTGCGGTTGCGGCTTAATTGAATTTGGCGGGACGTAGGAAGAATTCATTTTCACCGCGTCCCGTCTATCAACTATCAACTAAAAACCAAAACTTTTTCTATGGCTGAAATCACTGCTGCAAATGTGGCCAAGCTCCGCGAAATGACCGGCGTTGGCATGATGGAATGTAAAAGGGCGCTCGTGGAAGCCCAAGGCGACATCAACACCGCCATTGACAATCTGCGTAAATCCGGCGCGGCCAGCGCCGCCAAAAAATCTTCGCGTGACGCCCGTGAAGGTGTCATCGCCCAATACATCGCGCCCGGCGGAAAATCCGGCATTCTCGTCGAAGTGAACTGCGAAACCGATTTCGTTGCCCGCAACGATTCGTTCCGCGCGTTCTGCGATGAAATTGCCAAAAAAATCTCGAACGACGCGAACGTGGATCTCGAAGCCGACCGTCAGACTGCCGTCGGCAAGATGGGCGAGAACATCAAGATCGCCCGCAATGCGCGCATGGAAGTCTCCGGCAACGGACTCATCGCGGCTTACATTCACACCGGCGCGAAAGTCGGCGTCCTCGTCGAAGTCGGCGCGGGCAAGGCCGAGACGACCGGCACGGAAGAATTCAAGCAGCTCGTGAAGGACATCACGCTCCAGATCGCCGCCGGATTTCCGCAGGTGGTTTCCCGCGAAAATGTGGCGCCGGAAGTCGTCGCCAAGGAACGCGAGATTGCCGCGCAATCCGACCGGTTCAAGGGCAAGCCCGCCGCCGCGATGGAAAAAATTCTCGCCGGCGTGCTGGACAAATTTTTCCAGACCTACTGCCTCGTGGATCAGGGCTTCGTGAAACGCAATTCCGAAGTCAGCGTGAAGGAACACGTCGCGCAAATCGGCAAACAGCTTGGCGACGAAATCACCGTCCGCCGGTTTGTGCGGTTTCAAGTCGGCGAAAGCGCGTAAAATTCTTCAAGCAAAATTGCAAAGGCGTCCAGCGATGGACGCCTTTTTTGTTTAACCAAAGCGGTTTCCGAATAATGGGTTTGGATGCATTGGCGTAAGACGCGTCGTCAATCTTTAAATTGTTTTAGGATGATATTCTGCTCTGTTATATTGCAAGTTTTGCAAACTGGCCTTGCATCGATTTGG
>DMQW01000066.1 GCA_003455565.1 Limisphaerales bacterium | reverse complement strand
TCAACAAGCTGTCCGCCGATGACATCCTCCATGAACCCAATTCGCTGTATGACCAGTGGCCCAAAATGCCAGTGGAGTCAAAACGCAAAATCGCCGAAAGCCTTGTGGAAAAGATCGTCATCGGCGAGGGTGAAATTGACATAACCTTCTCCTACCTGCCATCTTCTGAAGAACTGTGCAAAAACCAACAAGGGTTAAGGCCGGGTTGAGGGAGGACGTGAAACCAATTATTTTTCAACGGAGCGCGAGTTGTCCCAACTCGCAGCGGGTGGAATAACCGGAGCCGGCGGGGATGATTTCAATGTCGGTATGTCTGGCGACATGCTGCGGATTGGGACATTCCGCGCTCCGGGGCCGGTCGCATGGTGGCCGTGCGCAAGCACCCAACCGCCGCCGCCAAAATCAGTTTGGGTTGGACGAACGAGGCAAAGGGCGTTTGAATACCAACCATGAGCGAACGACCAGTCGCCAACTTAAACAAGCCGCCACGTCTCGCCGCTTGCGATTGCCTGAATTGCGGCAGCGGCATCGAATTTGACGCCAGCGATTTTACCGAGGATGAGACGCGCACAGCGGAATGTCCGCATTGTCACAAGGAAACATCTATTTTTGTTGAACGGGAAAAACCAGTTGCATCCATAAATAGCCCGACAGCAGAAACTGATTCCATGATGCCAAAACAGCTTTCCGATTTTATCGGGCAAAACAGAGTTAAGGCTCGGCTCGAATTGGCAATCGCAGCAGCAAGACAGCGGGGTGAAGCACTCAACCACATCCTGCTCATTGGCTCACCGGGTTCTGGTAAAGCTACACTCGCCAACATCATCGCACGGGCAATGGGCGCGAATGTCAAGGCCACCACCGGACCGACGCTTGAGAAATCCAGTGACCTCGCTGGTCTGCTTACTAACCTTGAAGAAGGCGACGTGCTGTTTATTGACGAAATCCAACGCTTGCAAAAATTCATCGAGAAATATCTTTATCCTCCGATGGATGATTTCAAACTTGACGTTGTTATTGACCAAGGCGAAAACGCCCGCAGTGTCCGGTTGAATCTCCCGCGTTTCACGCTAATCGGTTCTGCTGAAAAAAAAGAGCAACTAACCCGTAATTTGTTATCGCGTTTTCAGATTATTGAAAGCATGGACGATTACAGCGTTGACGAACTGGCCGCCATTGCCCGCCGCTTCGCGAAGTCACACAATGTCGCGATTGATGAAGATGCGGCTGGCAGAATCGCGCGCTCGGCAGACGGCATGCCGTTGGATGTCTTGAACCGTTTGCGTCACGTCCGAGATTACGCCCACGTCAAAGGCGACGGGAAAATCTCACTGGCGGTTGCAGAAGCGGCTTTGAAGATGCTGGCTTCATCCGGTGAAACGCAAGATGCCCGCGAAAGCCGCGAAGCAATTCCATCCGCAGTCCGCAGGGAAGTCTGGCGCAGAGACGAAGGCAGGTGCAAGAAATGCGGTAGCCGTAAAAATCTGGAATACGATCACATTATCCCCGTCGCCGAAGGCGGCAGCAACACCGCGCGAAACATTGAGTTGCTTTGTGAAGCCTGCAATCGAGCCAAGAGTGATTTAATTCGATAGTTCGTCAGAAGCGTATTCTTTATCTATTTCTTTAGCTGTTTCCAATAACGAATCTATGTGTTCGCGCGCAAAAAAGGCAAAGATGTTAGCGCTCTTGGAATCAAGCGTCGAATCGGGCGAACCTTCGATAAACTTTCTTAGTCCAGTTAGTGAGTATTCTATCAAATCGAGATCGTCCACAACAAATTCATATGCTTTTAGAATGCCTCGCGTTTGCAAGGCAGTCTTGAACTTTTCAAGATAGGCAAACGTAATTTTTATGGCGGTCGCTCCTATTTCTGGTGATTCATTGCGATCGCACACGCCATAAATCTTCTCAAAATCATAGTCTATTGTTGAAGGGAACAAATCTTGAAGTTTTTCGTGCTCGAATTGGCGTTTATGTTTCATGTCGTCCTCCTTGAGTTTATCTGCCATGCTGGTGAGTGTCGCCGCCAAATTTGCCCGCTGTTTCTGAATAAGATCAATTATATCCACGTCTAAACATTCTGTGCGTCTATCTGGATAATTCTTTACTAAAACAAACCTGTCGTGACTAAGGCTCATTCTCACCATGCGGTTACTTGGGCCGTTATTTTTTGGAAAATCTCGTTTTGTGGGATGTCCGATACTGTCATTTCTGACCTCTCGAATTTCCTTCAGCAACTCACTGCGGGTATATGTCACATTTAAGGCTTTTAAGGCTTCGGCTAAGTCTTCAACCGCATCTTGTTGGATGAATAAAGCCTGAAGCACACCATAGATTAAGAGATAGTTTGTTCCATTGTCTCCAAAATCGCCTTGCTTCAAAAACGCGTCTAATGCCAGTTCGGTATCGCCAATTACATCAAGACAACTGCAAAGCATATTCCATGAAGCAGGGTCATCTAACAACACACAGCGTTTCCTGGGGTTGTTGATGATGTCGCGCACATTTTTGTTTAATTCCGCGATAGTAGGCATTTCAGCAACGATTTACTTCGACAGTATAATACAAGTTTGCAAATGCGGATGGAATTTATTTTCAGACCGCTGCCCATCGCCGCCAGTCGCACGGTGAAATTGGGCGGCACGGTGGTCACGGTGGGTTTCCCGGACATCGGGTTGTCGGGCTTACTGAAGGAGCGTAGCGGCGACTCGGCAGAGCGCCGCCATTTTGATTCCAGTCAGCGGCGGTCTGCCGACGCGCCGCTACGGACGGAAGTTTGAGGATGTGGTGAAGTCGGCGCAGGAGGCGGCGGTGCTGATGCTGGTATATTGAACCAGTTGACGCGAAATAAAAAATCGGATTCGCGTCAATTCGCGAAATTCGCGTCAAACCAACTCCGGCTCCACAATTTCCTTTGGCGGCTGGCCGCAGGGCGTGCCGTCGGCGGTTTCGGGATACTCGAAAATTTTCCCCTCGAAATTGCGGATCAGCACGCGGCCCGCGTTGCGGCACAAGACGTATTCGGGATTGATCGGCACCTTGCCGCCGCCGCCGGGCGCGTCAATCACATACGTTGGCACGGCGTAGCCGGTCGTGTGGCCGCGCAATTTTTCCATGATCTCCAAACCCTTCGCCACGCTCGCGCGCAGGTGCGCGGAGCCGGCAATCAAATCGCACTGGTAGATGTAATACGGCTTCACGCGGCACATGAGCAGCTTTTGCATGAGCGCCTTCATCACATCCGCGTCGTCGTTGACGTGCTTGAGCAGCACGGATTGGTTGCCAAGCGGGATGCCCGCGTCGGCGAGCCGGCCGAGCGCGTCGCGGACTTCCGTCGTCAGTTCGCGCGGATGATTCGAGTGGATGCTCATGAAGAGCGGATGAAATTTTTTCAGCATCGTGCAGAGTTCGGGCGTGATGCGTTGCGGCAGGAACGTCGGGATGCGCGAGCCGATGCGGAGAAATTCCACGTGCGGAATCGCGCGCAGGCGGCTCAACAAATTTTCCAGTTTGTCGTCGCTCAACAGCAGCGGGTCGCCGCCGCTCAACAACACGTCGCGGATTTCCGGATGCGCGGCGATGTAGGCGATCTGCTTGTCGAATTCAGGATGAAAGTCGTAGCCGGTCGCGTTGCTGACCAGCCGCGAGCGCGTGCAGTAACGGCAATACGCCGCGCAGCGATCCGTCACCAAAAATAAAACGCGGTCGGGATAACGATGCACGAGTCCCGGCACGGGCGAGTGCGAATCTTCGCCGCATGGGTCGCTCATTTCCCACGAGGCGGTGTGGGTTTCCTCGATGCGCGGAACGACCTGCTGGCGGATCGGACAATTTTCATCCGCCGAATCAATCAGGTTGAAAAAATACGGCGTGATGGCGAGCGCGAGCTTGGTGTTCGCAAGTTTTGCCCCGGCAAATTCTTCCGGCGTGAGCGTGGGCATCAAACGCTGAAGCTGGTCGGCGTTGGTGATGCGGTGTTTTAGTTGCCAGTGCCAGTCGTTCCAGTCGGCATCGGAAACGTCGTGCCAGAAGCCGCGCCCGGCGGAACGGAATTGTTTCAGGGATTGAAATGAGTTGCCTGATGGCGGCTCCTCGCTGCCGGTGGATGAATTGTC
>DMQW01000081.1 GCA_003455565.1 Limisphaerales bacterium | reverse complement strand
TACAACACCGACCGCGAAGTGTTTCCGAGCAACCTCATCGCGGGAACGTTCAACTTCGGCGCGGCGGAACTGTTCGTCGTGGACAAGCCGGAAGAAAAGGTCGCGCCCAAGGTTTCGTTCTCGTGAAATGTTTGTAGGTGCCGACGTGAGGAGGCTCTGACTTTTCGCCTTGTGTTGAATTGAGCCTCGTTACCTCGGCTGCTACGAAAACTCAAATGGACTTTTTCGCGCGACAAGACCAAGCCCGCAAAAAAACCAAACTGCTGGTTTTTTACTTCGTCGTCGCGGTCGTGCTCATCATCACGCTGGTTTATTTCGTGGCGCTGGTTGGCTTCTCTTACGCAACCGTGCAGCATCACCAACATAATTATGATGGCGAGTCGCTGCCATTGTCCTTGTGGAATCTGAAAGTTTTTCTCGCCGCCGTCTTTGGCACGCTGGCGGTTGTTTTTTTGGGGAGCGCGTGGAAAACCAGCCAGCTTTCCGGCGGCGGCGGGGTCGTGGCCGAGCAGATGGGCGGACGGCTCGTGAGCCAGGGCACGGCGGACGCGGACGAACGCAAACTGCTCAACGTCGTCGAGGAAATGTCCATCGCCGCCGGCGTGCCGATGCCGCAGGTCTACGTTTTGGATCGCGAGGAAGGCATCAATGCTTTCGCCGCCGGCCATTCGCCGAGCGACGCGGCCATCGGCGTCACGCGCGGCTGCATCCAGATGCTTTCGCGCGACGAATTGCAGGGCGTCATCGGCCACGAATTCAGCCATATTTTGAATGGCGACATGCGGCTCAACCTCCGGCTGCTGGGAATTATTTTTGGCATTTTGTGCCTCGCCACCATCGGGCGAATTTTGCTTTACGCCCGCAGCAGCAACAGCCGCGACAAAAATCCGCTGCCACTTCTCGGCATTGCCTTGCTCATCATCGGCGGCATCGGCGTTTTTTTCGGGCGGCTGATTCAATCCGCCGTCAGCCGCCAGCGCGAATTTCTGGCCGACGCCTCGTCCGTTCAATTCACCCGCAATCCCGGCGGACTTTCCGGCGCGCTGCAAAAAATCGGACGTTACAGTTACGGTTCCAAACTGGAATCCGCCCACGCGCCGGATATGTGCCATATGTTTTTTAGCAACGGCCTCGGCGATCCGTTGTTCAACCTCATGGCCACCCATCCGCCGATTCCCGACCGCATTCGCGCGATTGATGAAGCGTGGGACGGAAAATTTCCGGCGTTGAAACCGGAGCAGTTTGAAACGGTCAAGCGCGCCGTGTTAAGCGAACTCAAGCCATCGCCGTTGCCGGGAATCATGCGGAACGTCGGCATCGTGCTGGCGGGAACGGAAGCGGTTGAAGGTGAGCGAACCCTGCCGCCAATCATCCGTTCGCAAAATGTTTTGCCTAACGTCGGGAATCTCACGCCGCTGCATTTGAAATATGCCGAGCAATTGCGTGACGCGCTGCCGGAAAATCTGAAGGCCGCCGCGCGCGAACCGCTTGGTGCGGTCGCTTTGATTTACGCGTTGCTGTTGAGTTCCGATGAAAAACTTCGCGCGGCACAAATCGCCGGACTTGCCCAGCGAGTTCCAACGGACATTTCTGAAAAGTCCGCCGCCTTGTTTCCTGACGTTGTCCAAACGGCGGCGCACGCGCGGCTGCCGCTGGTCAATCTCGCCCTCGGCGCGCTACGAAATCTGACCTCGGAGCAGTTCACGCAGTTTTCGCAGACGCTTCAGTGGCTTGCGGGCAGCGACGGCAAAATCAAACTGTTTGAATTCGTCCTGCAAAAAATCATCCGCCGCCATCTCGCGTCAAAGTTTGGCACCGACCGTTCGTTGACGGTTCAATTTTACACGCTCAAGCCGCTGGTGCCGGATTGTGTTCTGCTGTTGTCGGCGCTGGCGCACGTCGGCAGCACTGACGACGGTGAAATTCAAAAAGCATTTTCAGCGGGCGTTCCGTATCTGCGCGCTCCGGCGGGTGCCGAATTGGAATTGTTGCCGGAAACACAGTGTGGCGTGGATAAAATCAGTGTTGCGCTCGACCGGCTCGCGGTCGCCGCGCCCATCATCAAAAAAAATCTGCTCGCTGCCTGCGTTCAGGTCGTCGGCGCGGATGGTGTGATCCAGGAGGCCGAGGCGGAACTGCTGCGCGCCGTGGCGGACACGCTGGATTGCCCGATGCCGCCAATGCTGGATGAGAATTAAACTGGTTTGATTGCAAATCAAGGATGCTGGCTTTATTTATTCTCGCGATGCTAAAATGGATTTTTCGAGTGGTGATCTATGCCGGACTTTTAGTGGCTCTGGCGGCGGTCATCGCCTTTTTCTATCCGGAAAAATTTCTGTGCGTGGACAGCGGCAGGGTGTCGGCGGATGTGATTGTTCTTCTGGGCGGCGGCTCGCATGAACGTCCCGAACGCGCGGCGGAGTTGTTCAAGGCGCAGGCCGCGCCGCGCCTCATCATCAGCGGCGAGGGTGACGATGAAATCAACCGGCAGCTTTTGATCCAGGCCGGCGTTCCTGCGGGCGCAATCCAGCTCGAAGGCAAGTCGCGGACGACGCGCGAGAACGCGGAGTTCACCGTCAAACTGTTGCGGGCGGAAAAAGTTCGCAGCGTGATCATTGTCACGTCGTGGTATCATTCGCGGCGGGCGTTGAAATGTTTCGAGCATTTCGCGCCGGAGATAAAATTTTATTCGCGGCCTTCGTATTTCGCATTTGCCCGCGAAGACTGGACGCGGCTGGGGATCAGCAAGCGGATGCGGCTGGAGTTTTTGAAACTGCCGGGCTATTGGATTCGCTACGGTGTAAATCCTTTTTAATAAAACTTGCCCTGCGCACCGTGGTCGGGCATATTGCTCTCCTTGATCGCGGGGTGGAGCAGCCCGGTAGCTCGTCAGGCTCATAACCTGAAGGCCGCAGGTTCAAATCCTGCCCCCGCAACCAATTTTTAGACCGCAGTCCATTGGGATAACAATGAGATTGCGGTTTTTTATTTTCATTCCCGGAAAAGTTCATCCCGTTCGCCATGACCGATCGGCAGCCGGATATAATCGCCGGCCGCAAAAATAATCTGTTCGCTTTTCGCGGCGGTGTAAATATATCAGTGAAATGATGAATGACGACCTGACCTTGTTGCAGGCATACGCCCGGCAGAATTCCGAGGCGGCGTTTGCCGCGCTCGTCACACGCCACGTCAATCTCGTTTATTCCGTGGCGCTGCGGTCGGTGCGCGACCCGCATCTCGCCCAGGAAATCACGCAGGCGGTTTTCATCATACTGGCGCGCAAGGCGGAGTCGCTCGGCCCGCAGACCATTTTGTCCGGCTGGCTCTGCCGCACGGCGCGTTACGCGGGCGCCAATGCGCTGACCATCCAACGGCGGCGGCAACACCGCGAACAGGAGGCACACATGCAATCCATCTTGAACGAACCCGAACCCGATGCGTGGCCACAGATTGCTCCGTTGCTGGACCAGGCGATGGAACAACTTGGGAAGAAGGAGCACGACGCCCTTGTGCTGCGATTTTTTGAAGGCAAAAACTTCAAGGAAGTCGGCGCGGCGCTGGGCGCGAGCGAAGACACGGCCCGAATGCGGGTGAACCGGGCATTGGAAAAACTGCGGAAATTTTTCACGAAGCGCGGCGT
>DMQW01000484.1 GCA_003455565.1 Limisphaerales bacterium | reverse complement strand
AATTCAAATTAGGACACTACCGCCAAGACGCCAAGATCATGGGAAAGCGGCGGTTTTAAGCCAGTGGATTTTCGACTTTAAGTCCAAATTGCGCAGCGGGTTCAAAGTGTCGGAGGTTGTTGGTGGCCATGATGCAGCCATGAGTTAAACAGGTGGCCGCGAGTAACGAGTCTTCACAGGTCATGGTGCGGTTAATGCTTTTCAGTTCCTGCAAGAAAAATTTCCAGCGGGTCAACACGGCTAAATCCAGCGGGATAAAACTTTCGGTGAACCGCGCTTCGGTATCCGCCATCCGCTGGGCAAGTCCGGCCTGATGCGCGGCGGAGGCACCGGCCAGCCCATGGCGCATTTCCGCAATGGATACCAAGCTAATGAAGCTTTTCTCTTCGTTTTTTTGCAGCCAATGGACAAGTTTGGCCGATAACGTTTGCTTGTTAAATGCGGAAACAATGTCCGTATCGAGCAGATAGCTCATTTGGTGGGCAGGGTGTGGCGTTCAACCGGCGGAAAAGAAACGGTTTGCGCCCGCAAATGTTCCAGCAGGCCACTGGCTCCGCTCCGGCCTTGTTTCCGGGGCGTCAAGAGGAGGCTCCCCTTGCCATCGTTCAATTCGCGGGCATCGCACGGCCCGCCGGCTTGCAGGCCGAAAGCCTTGCGCCATTTCAAAGGCAAAACCGCCTGCCCCTTGCGGGTGACGGTCACGGTAGTTAGGGTATTCACTTGGTAAGTATTGCTTACCTTTAATGTTTATGCAAGTTGAAATTGGAGGGAACAACCGCAGGCAGCGGGCGGTTTTGAATGAATCTGGCCGGGCTTTTTTGCGTATTTGGCGGGTTTCCGCCGGGCTGATCTAACACGGGCGCAGAGGCGCGGAGGGGAAACCGAGGCCTCAAATTCAAATTAAGACACGACCCACAGTTTGGGGGACTTGTGTAGTTGTCACCTTTGCCGGATAATGGCCGTCATATCCCAGATGAAAATCACGCCAACTCTCTCGTTCGCCGCCCTGGCTTTTGCCTTGGTGCTGCCAGCCATCAACTCAACGGCGGAAATTACCCGCGTCAGAGAATCGCTGGATGCCGACTGGCGTTTCACCAAAGGCGATCCTGCCGAAGGCGTTACGAATCTGAATTACGCCGCCGCGCGCGCCTGGCTTTTGCCGGTGCAAAATGCGTTCACCACGAACGCGCCCGCCGCGCGACCGGCCGAAAATTACGGTGGCGACGTTGCCTTCGCGCAGCCCGGCTTCGACGACAACGGCTGGCGCAAATTAAATTTGCCGCATGACTTCGGCATCGAAGGGCCGTTCGAGCAGGCGTTGCCCGGCGAAACCGGCAAGCTTCCGTGGTTCGGCGTGGCGTGGTATCGCAAACATTTTGATGTGTCGGCAGGCGATGCAGGCAAACAGCTTTATTTCGATGTGGACGGTGCGATGGCTTACTCAATGGTGTGGATCAACGGTCATTGCGTCGGTGGCTGGCCTTACGGCTACGCGTCGTGGCGCGTGAACCTGACGCCGTTCGTAAAGTTCGGCGGCCCGAACACGCTCGCCATCCGCCTCGACAATCCCAAGGACTCCTCGCGCTGGTATCCGGGCGGCGGCATTTATCGCAATGTCTGGCTCACCAAAACCGCGCCCGTCCATGTCGGCCAATGGGGCACTTACATCACGACACCGCAGGTCAGCAAGGAGGCGGCGACCATTTCGCTGCGAACCAGCGTGGATAATAATTCCGCCACCGAAGCCGAAGTGAAAGTGGCGACCGAGATTTTTGAACTCAAGGCCGACGGCGCGAAAGCAAAAAAAATTCTGTATATTCCCGCGCCTGGTGCCGCGCCTGAAGTCGGCGGAATAAAAATCGCCGCTGGTGCGACGGCGGACGCGTGGCAAACCCTCATGATTCTCAAACCCAAACTTTGGGGCGTCGAGCATCCGAACCGTTACGTCGCCGTCACGACAATCACGCAGGGCGGAAAAGTTTCGGACGTTTACGAAACGCCGTTCGGCATCCGCACGATTCAGTTCACGGTGGACAACGGTTTTCTTTTGAACGGCGAACGCGTGCGGCTCAACGGCGTTTGCGACCATGCGGATCTTGGCGCGCTCGGCAGCGCAATCAACACGCGCGGACTCGAACGGCAGTTGGAAATTTTGCGCGGCATGGGCGGCAACGCCATCCGCACGAGCCACAATCCGCCCGCACCGGAACTGCTCGACCTCTGCGACAAGCTGGGTTTTGTGGTGATGGACGAGACGTTTGATTGCTGGCGGCAGCGCAAGAAGCCGAACGATTACCATTTGATTTTCGACGACTGGCACGAGGCGGATGCGCGGATGCTCGTCCGGCGCGACCGCAATCATCCGTGCGTGATTCTGTGGAGCATTGGCAATGAAATCAGCGAGCAGGGCAATACGAACCGTTTTTACATCGCGCACGATCTCGCGGACATCGTTCACGCCGAAGACCCGACGCGCGGCGTGACGGCGGCGTGCAACAACCTCAACGCCGGCTACAACGGCTTCCAAAAAATCGTGGACGTGTTCGGCTACAACTACAAGCCGTTCGAGTATGGAAAATTTCGCGCGGCGAATCCGGCCATTCCCATCTTTGGCAGCGAGACGGCTTCCACCATCAGTTCGCGCGGCGAATACTTTTTCCCGGTGAGCGACGACAAGTCGAAGGGGCTGTCGGATTTTCAGATGAGCAGTTACGATCTTTATGCGCCGCGCTGGGCGACGACGCCGGACGCGGAATTCAAGGGCCAGGATGAAAACCCGTTTGTCGCGGGCGAATTCGTCTGGACCGGTTTTGATTACATCGGCGAGCCGACGCCTTACAACTCGGACTTGAGCAACCTGAACAATTATTCCAACCCGGCAGACAAGGCGCGCGCGGAAAAGGAACTCGCCGAAATTGGCAAGATCCGCACGCCGTCGCGCAGCAGTTATTTTGGCATCATTGACCTCGCAGGATTTCCGAAAGACCGCTACTACCTTTATCAGGCGCATTGGCGGCCGGATTTTCCGATGGCGCACATCCTGCCGCACTGGAACTGGCCGGGTCGCGAAGGCGAGATCACGCCCGTCCACGTCTACACGAGCGGCGACGAGGCGGAACTGTTTCTCAATGGCAAATCGCTCGGTCGAAAAAAGAAAGGCCAGTTCGAATATCGCCTGCGCTGGGACGACGTGAAATACGCGCCGGGTGAACTGAAGGTTGTCGCCTACAAAAACGGCAAGCAATGGGTGACCGACGTGATGCGCACCACCGGCGCGGCGGCGGAACTCACGCTGAAAGCTGACCGCGCGAAAATTGCGGCGGACGGAAAAGATTTGTCGTTTGTGACCGTGACGGTGGCCGACGCGAAGGGCCAGCTCGTGCCGCGCTCGAAGAATCACATCCAGTTTGAAGTCGAAGGGCCGGGCGAAATCGTGGCCGTGGACAATGGCGACGCCACCAGCTTCGAGTCGTTTCAGGCGAAGGAGCGCAACGCCTACAACGGCCTCGCGCTCGTGATCGTCCGCGCGAATCAGCCCGGTAAAATCACGCTCAAGGCACACGCCGACGGACTGAAAGACGCGACGACGCGGATCACCGCGCAGTAAAATATCAGCGGGCTTGAATCAAGGCGCATTGTCACGCAACGGTGCGCGCCCTAAAATTTATGGATGCAAAAAAAATCGCGGCGGCAATTTTTGCCTGCCTCGTCATCACATCGGTGGTCGCGGCGGCGGCTCCGCCAGTTTCCACTGCCAGCGCGCGGGCTGTTTTGTCGTTCGACCGCGACTGGCATTTTCTGAAGGCCGACGCGACCGGCGCGGAACAAAATCAATTCGCCGACTCCGAGTGGCGCAAACTCGATCTGCCGCACGACTGGAGCATCGAAGGGCCGTTTGCTGAAACGAATAAAACCGGCGGCTCGGGCGCGTTTTTGCCGAGCGGCATCGGCTGGTATCGGAAACATTTCACGCTGCCAGAAAAATTTTCCGGCAAAGTGATGCGTGTCGAGTTCGACGGCGTGATGCAGAACAGCGATGTCTGGATCAATGGCTTTCACCTCGGCCACCGGCCGTTTGGCTACGTCAGTTTCAGTTACGAACTTGCCGGGCATCTCAATTTTGGCGGCAAAGAAAATATTCTCGCCATCCGCGCCGACACTTCAGAGCAACCCGCTTCGCGTTGGTATTCCGGCGCGGGAATTTACCGCCATGTCCGGCTCGTCGTGACGGACCCGGTTCACATTGCAGCGAACGGCGTGTTCGTCAGCACGCCAAAAGTTTCAGCAGCGGAGGCGACGGTGCAGATTGAAACCTCCGTCACCAACGAATCCACCGTGCCGCGCGAAATCACCGTTCAAACAAGGCTGGTGGCGCCCGATGGAAAAACGGTGGCGGCCATTGAATCAAGCCAGATGGTCGGAAACGGAGCCGCTGCGAAAATCGAACAGCAAATTATTTTTCCCAAGCCGCAGCTTTGGAATCTCGACGACCCGAAACTTTGCCACGCGGTCAGCGAAGTGCGCGCCGGTGGAAAAATTCTGGATGAACAGACCACGACCTTCGGCATCCGCGACGCGCACTTCGAGGCCGACACCGGCTTCTGGCTGAACGGAAAAAATTTCAAGATCAAAGGCGTCTGCCTGCACGCCGACGGCGGCGCGTTCGGCGCGGCGGTGCCGATTTCGATTTGGGAAGCGCGTTTGAAAACTTTGAAATCGCTCGGCGTGAATGCGATTCGCACGGCGCACAATCCGCCCGCGCCGGAATTTCTGGATTTATGCGATCGCATGGGTTTGCTCGTGATGGACGAACTTTTTGATTGCTGGACGGTCGCAAAGCCCACGCTGGGCGGCCAGGGTCTCGCCGATTATCACCTTTATTTCAACGAGTGGTCGCATACGGATTTGCGCGACACGGTGCGGCGCGACCGCAATCATCCGAGCGTC
>DMQW01000264.1:1716-7996 GCA_003455565.1 Limisphaerales bacterium | reverse complement strand
CCCTCACCCCAACCCTCTCCCCCGATGGGGGAGAGGGAGTCCGAATTGCAATTGCCATGAGCGCCAATCCGCTTTCACCCACAACCCAGGCCACACTCCTGTTGTGTTCGCCGTTGCGCGCCGGGCGGAACAAGGACGTTCAACCGTTGAGCACCGGCGAGTTCAACGAACTGGAAAAACAATTGCAGCGCGTCGGCGCGAGACTGGAGCAGTTGCTCGAAGCGGACGCGGCGGCCTTGCTCAAAAAGATTTCTTCTGCGGTGGACGGGGCAAAAATCGAAACCCTGCTCGGACGCGGTTTCATGTTGAGTATGGCGATGGAAACGTGGCAAAGCGCTGGCACTTGGGTCGTCAGTCGTGGCGAAGATAACTATCCGGAGCGATTGCATCGCTTGAAACAAAATGCTCCGCCGCTGATTTATGGTTGCGGTGAGGAAAAACTTTTGTCACGCGGCGGACTAGCTGTCGTTGGTTCGCGCGACGTGGACGCGGCGGGCGAGGAATTTACTAAACGCGCCGCTGCGTCAGCGGCGCGAGAGGAAATGCAGGTCGTTTCCGGTGGCGCGCGTGGCGTGGATCAACTGGCGATGCTGGCCGCACTGGAAGCCGGCGGAACAGTCGTGGGCATGCTGGCGGACAGTCTTTTGCGGTCGGCCACGTCCGGCAAAGCGCGGGAACCAATTCAAGATGGACGCCTCACGCTCGTCTCGGCCTTTGATCCCGAAGCGGGCTTCAACGTGGGCAACGCGATGCAACGGAACAAACATATTTATGCGCTGGCGGATTTTGGGCTGGTCGTGAGTTCCGGCTACAATGAAGGCGGCACATGGTCGGGCGCAATTGAGCAACTTGAAAAACTTCGCCTCACCCCCATCTTCGTGCGCGCGGGTGACGGTGTGCCGGAAGGAAATCGCCAGTTGCTTCGGCGTAACGCGCTGCCGTTTCCATCCGAGCCGTGGCCGGGTTCGTTGCGCGAAATGTTTGAAGCCGCATCGCAAAAGAATCTTCAGCCGATGGAAACAGCGGACTTGTTCGCTTTGCATGAAAAACCTCCGGAATATCGTAGCAGCCAAAGTGAAGCGTTTCCGATTTCTCCACGAAAAAGAAAGCATTGAATGAAAACCAAACTCAAACCCGTAAAGATTTCCGCCAAGCGCGCTGTCGCAACTTCGACTCACGCCGTCGTGCCGCTCAAAGAGCGTCGCCTGAACTTCGGCAGCAAGTGGGACTTTGCACCCGCTCCGGAAGAGTCCAAGAATTACGTCATCGCGCCGCGACACGAATTGTTCATCAACGGCAAATTCGTCGCGCCGCATTCGGGCAAGCATTTTGATTCAATCAATCCCGCCACCGAGGACAAGCTTTCCGAAATCGCTCTCGGCGACGAAGCGGACGTGGACAACGCTGTGAAGGCTGCGCGCCGCGCTTATGACAAAGTCTGGAGCAAAATGCCGGGCCGCGAACGCGGCAAATATCTTTATCGCATCGCCCGCATCATCCAGGAAAAATCGCGCGAACTCGCCGTGCTCGAAAGCATGGACGGCGGCAAGCCCATCAAGGAAACGCGCGATGTGGATTTGCCCATCGTCGCCGCGCACTTTTTTTATCACGCGGGCTGGGCGGACAAATTGCAGTATGCCTTTCCCGGACGGACACCGCGTCCGCTCGGCGTCGTCAGCCAGATCATTCCTTGGAACTTCCCGTTGCTCATGGCCGCCTGGAAGATCGCGCCGGCCATCGCCTGCGGCAACACCGTCGTCATCAAGCCGTCCAAAACCACCAGCATCACGCTGCTGCGCCTGGCGCAGATTCTTCAGGAGGCGGAATTGCCCGAAGGCGTGGTCAACGTCATCACCGGTTCGGCCGATACCGGCACCGCCATGGTGAAGCATCCGGACGTGAACAAGATCGCGTTCACCGGCTCGACCGAAATCGGCAAGCAACTCGCGCAACTTTGCGTCGGCACGGGCAAGAAGCTCACGCTCGAACTCGGCGGCAAGGCGGCGAACATCGTGTTCGACGACGCGCCGATTGACCAGGCCATCGAAGGCATCATCGCCGGAATTTATTTCAACATGGGCCATGTCTGCTGCGCCGGCTCGCGGCTGCTGGTGCAGGAAAGCATCTACCCGAAAGTCGTCCGCAAGTTGCGCGACCGCATCCAGACCCTGCGCCTCGGCAATCCGCTGGATAAAAACACCGACATCGGCGCGATCAACAACAAGCCGCAATTGGAAAAAATCCGTGCGCTGGTGCAATGCGGCGTGGCGGAAGGCGCGGAACTCGTCCAGTCCAACTGCGCGCTGCCGGCGAAGGGTTATTGGTATCCGCCGACATTTCTCACCGGCGTCACCGCGTCGCATCGCGTGGCGCAGGAGGAAATTTTCGGGCCGGTGTTGAGCGTGATGACGTTCCGCACGCCGGAGGAAGCCTTCGAGCGCGCGAACAACACGCCTTACGGATTGAGTGCGGGCGTTTGGACGGACAAAGGCAGCAAGATTTTCAAGCTGGTCAACAAGCTGCGCGCCGGCGTCGTCTGGGCGAACACCTACAACAAATTCGACCCGACCAGTCCGTTCGGCGGCTACAAGGAAAGCGGCTTCGGTCGCGAAGGTGGATTGCAGGGGCTGGCGGCATATTGCAAATTGGATTGAAAAATGCCAACCGTTTTACAAGTCGGGCCGTATCGTTTTTTCTTTTACGCGGGCGACCGCGACGAGCCGCCACACGTTCACGTCGAGCGCGACCGGAGCAACGCCAAGTTCTGGCTCGAACCGGTGCGGTTGCAAAAGAGCGGCGGGTTTGGTAGTGTTGAACTCAATCGGATTCAGCGGTTGATTGAAAAACACCGCGAAGAACTATTGCGAGAATGGAATGAATACTTTGATAGATGAACCCCGGCTGGCGGCAGGCGAAGATGTGCGCATGACCGCCGACACATTGTCCGTCGAATTATCCGACGGACGAACTATCACCGCGCCGCTTGCATGGTTTCCGCGCTTGCAGCATGGCACGGCCAAGGAACGCAACCACTGGCGCTTCATCGGTCGCGGCGAAGGCATCCACTGGCCGGATTTGGATGAGGACATCAGCGTTGAAGGACTCGTGCTGGGCAAACCATCGGGCGAAAGCCAGCCGTCGTTTGCGCGCTGGCTGGAAAAACGCGGCAAGCACGGAAAAAAATGAACGGCGGTATGTGGGCGAACACCTACAACAAGTTCGACCCGACAAGTCCGTTCGGCGGCTACAAGGAAAGCGGCTTCGGTCGCGAGGGCGGATTGCAGGGGCTGGCGGCGTATTGCCGGCTGGATTGATATGCCGACCGTTTTTATCCAGGACGGTTATCGCGTCAGCTTTTACAGCTACGATTTGGCGGAGCGGATGCATGTGCATGTCTTCAAGGCAGGCCGCGAATGTAAAGTCTGGCTGGATGATCTCTCCGTAGCTTTCAACCGTGGATTCAAATCGCATGAGATTGCCGAAATCCGACGCATGGTCGCGGAACGTCGCGCGGAAATTGTCGAACGCTGGCTTGAACATGGGCGCAATGAGAACTAGCATCCTTCTGCAATATGCAAACACCGCCAACCATCACTGAAGTTGTCGTGAACGACGAACTGCTCGGCTTCCACTTGGAAGACGGGCGTTTCATCAGCGTGCCGATGGCGTTCTACCCGACGCTCGCGCTGGCGACGCCGGAGGAACGCGGGCGATTCGAGATCAATGGCTCATCGGTTTATTGGCCGGAGCTTGACGCCGACATCGGCGTCGAGGGATTGCTGGCCGGGGCGCGGGAGCATCACCATTACGCCCGCCAAGCCGTCGAACGCGCTGTCCGCCTCGGACGCCTGCCGAAAACGGCGTTGGAAAAGCCCGCCGGTGCGCCGCTGCAAACGGCATGAATACTTTGATAGATGAACCGCGCTTCGTCTGGGCGAACACCTATAACAAATTTGATCCCACGAGTCCGTTTTGCGGATACAAAGAAAGCGGGTTTGGCCGTGAAGGCGGATTGCAAGGACTCGCTGCTTACTGCCGACTCGACTGATTTTTTCAACGCAAAGACGCGGAGGCGCAGAGTTGAACCGCGAAACACACGAACGACACGAAATGAATGGCAGGCCGAGCTTCGGCTGCGCTGAAGGCGCTACGGACTTGAGCCGCTTGGGAAGCGGCGAAAGGAATTTGCCAGAGGCGAAGGCCCGCAGCGGGCCGAACGAGCGGGCGCGAGTGAGTCCAATTAGCCCGGTGTTGGTGCGCCAGCACCTACGCCGGGAAATCGTCCCCCACAATATTTCTCTCTCTCCTCGCCGAACGAATTCCAATTGCCTTCAATTCATCTTTATCCATAGATGGCGCAATTCGCATTCAGGCAATGATGGCCGCGAGTGACAAGAATGAAGCACACAAACATCCGCCGTGGAATCATCACCAGATTGCTGCAACAAATCCGAATCACTCCACGCAGAATTGGTTTCATTCGCCAGATTGCGAATCCAGCCATTGATCTCAGTCAACCAATGAGCAAAGTCCTGCTCCTGCACATAGCCAATCATCGCGGCGAAGTTGTGCGTTGAACCGTGATGGCCGAACTTGAATCGTTGCACGCCGCCGGTCGTGCCCTCCTTCGTGAAAACGTATTCGCGTTCATCACGGTCTTTGCCTTTCGGCGTGGGTAGCCGTTTGCATTCGATGGGGAACAGCGCTTGGAACTGGCTGTGCCGCCTGTTTCCGATAATGAGAGCGCAGCCTCGCGGCTTCAAGGTGAGGTCAATTTTCCTACCGCTGTGCCCTTCGTCGCCGGTTTCAGTCCGAAACTTAACGTGACTCCAAGCCATTGAGCCGCTCGCCGAGTCGTCGAGATAATCGCACAGGAATTCAGTCAAGCCTGTCTCGTTTTCCTTGTCCGGCCTGTCCGGGTGATCGCGCCAGTGTGGGAGTTCGCTGGCTATGAAGGCTATCAGTTCAATATTATGCGTAGCTGGCTTGTGAATGTCCTTGGCAAGCCGGCCCGATTGAACTTGATGGGGATTTTCTGCCAGCATGTTCAAAAACCCTGTTCTATCAAATCCGCCAGCGTTTCATCCGCATCCCGCAACGCGACCGAACGCAGCCAGTAGCGCAGCCGGTCCGGCTTGAGCAGGTAGATGCCTGTGTTGCCATCGTAGAGCCGGGCAATGCGGGTGATGTTGATATTGCCCTTCTTTTCCTTCAGCAAGTTGTTGAGTTTGTCTTTCAACTCCTCTGCGCCGTTCCAATCCACATCTCCTTTGCCAAAAATATACGGCTGACAAACAACGCCGGACCACGCTTGCGGCGCGAGGGCACGCAGCTTGTTCTTTTTATAGACGGCGTTGATTCGTGCGGTAAATACATCATTAAATACGAGCAGCGCGGGAACGCCGGGCTTTTTCATTGCGTCGGAATCTTCACCGAGGCGAATGAGTTTGCGGTAATAATCCACAATGTCGGCAGCTAGAATTTCTTCGTGCGGGCTAAGATTAAGATTTTCATCCACCGGGTATGGCAGTCTTTTAATGTCATCGCTCAAGATAGCAGTCGCCTTTGACACGAAGCCAGCAACGCTGGAAGCGGCAATGTATGCCAAGAGTGAATCGCGAGATGAATCAAGCCACTTGGCCAATCGCAAAAGCCGGCTTCCATCATCTTGCGCGGCAGCACTGATTCCAAAAATCTCGTGCTGATAAGTCATGTATCCTTCTGGCAAATAGCCGTGCGGAATATCCAAGTGCTTATGAATCATTAACAGCGGAGCGGTGTAAATGGATGGTTTTCGTGGACGAAGAATTTTTCGATTGGGAACGGTTGTGGAGCGCGACAGGTCAACCTTTCCATTATGAAACGCTGAAGCATCCACCCTTCGTTTTCCAATTACGTGTCTAGCCGGGCGACTAACGGCTGGATTGCCAAATATGAAACCTTCGCCACAGTCCCATTTTCTCTCATTGGCAAACTGACCAAGAGTGCGGAACTTTTTCATCCGGTCGACAAACCCAAGCACCCGGCCACCACCCAGCAAGTCGCTACGCCAGACACCGTCATTTTCTAGCGCCAGCTTTCGCGGCAGCCAGTGCATGTCGTAGTAATCAATATCAAAGCCCTGCTCGGCATCGGTGCGACCACTACGCCGGAAAGTGGCGTGGAGAATTTCGCGTTTGGGCGGCGCAGACCGCGCCTCAGCCACCACCACAATCACCTTGGTATCCGCGTCGCCCTTTTGGAAAAGGCCGCGCACGGAAATGAAATCAAGAATCTCCCG
>DMQW01000264.1:0-1632 GCA_003455565.1 Limisphaerales bacterium | reverse complement strand
TTGTATTGCTGGAGCATGGAAAGCATGCCGCCGTGCTCTAGCATTTCCATGGACTCGTGTAAGAAAAGATAGGCGATCTGTTTGTCTGGCAACTCGCCGTGGTTTTCTTGATAGCGAGCATATGCCCGTTTAGCGCCGTCCGTGCCGAGCTTGGACGCGAAAGGCGGATTGCCGACGACGACGCCCACTTTGCCTTTCACCGTTCCCTGTTCGCGCAGTTCAAAAAAGCAGCCTGTGTGGATGGTCTTTTCCTTCAGCGGTGGAAAAAGTTTAATACTCGTCCGAATTTCCTCCGGCTCTAGTGCATCACAGAGCGCAAGGCAGAGGCTGAACGCGGATAGTTCGACTGCGCCTTCTTCCAAATCCACGCCCCGCAGGCGCGATGTGAGAAGTTTCTTAAGCACGGTTTGACCGGGACGCTTCCAGTCATTGTTGTAGCGCCAATGCAACACGAGCCTCTTATAGGCTTCCACCAAAAAAATTCCCGAGCCGCACGCGCCGTCCAGAATTACTTCGTCATTTTTCTCCAGCCGGTCGAGCCGTTCCCAACTTAAGGCTTCGCCAAGCATCATGCGGACGACAAAATGCGGCGTGTAGACCGCAACGTCGGTGTCCTTGACGAACAACTGGTAGATGTGACTGATGAGTTCCACCGGCAGGTCGGCAAACGAGTAGCGCTTCCACAGTGTAAGCTGCCCATCATGTTCCTTCCGCGCTTCTACGAATTCAGCAAATTGTGTCAGCCTGTTGCTGTCTTTCAACTTTTGTAACTCATCATCTTTGAGTTTGAAGACATTGCCATTGAATCGGTCTTCAAGATGTTCCAACAACTTTACCAGCGCCGGGCCGTTGGCCAGCACTTCAAAAAATTCCTTTGCTCCTTTATGGAAATGACCAAAAAAACCATCCTCAAAAACGTTCCGTTCCTCCAGATATTTGATGACTAGCGAGAGAATGAGCAGTTTTCGACGTAATGCCGGTGGCAGGATTCCCTCCTTATTCAAGTCGCGATGTAGTTCTTTGACGGCATTGATGAGAGTTTTTTGCGCGGCCTGTTTGCTGGAAAGAAGTTTTTTGCAAACTTCAGGCTCGTCCCAGAGCGTGCCGCTCCGAAGCCGAACAGCATCCCACCACGGATCACTGGAAATTTTCCCAGCGGCTTTCAGTATTTTGAACGGCTGGAGAATAATTTTGCCGTCCTTTTCAAAATCAGGACGATGTGCGCAGCGGAAAAGTTGAACAAGACCGGCAGTAACCCGATAAACCAAAGGCACGCCACCCCAACTCCAGAGGCGTTGATGAAGCCTTGCAAAATCTTCGCCTTGCGCTGCGCCATTCTCGCGATAAATGAACGCCTGAGCCACCGGCGGTTTGCCATCGCGAGGAGCTTCAAAGAAAACGCCGTCGGCCTTGTAATGCTTGGCCTTTTCCATGACGGCTACCACTTCGGGCAATTGCTTGGCCTTGCTAAAAGTCTCCACGGTGACAATACCGTCGGCGACAATGCCTGCATCAGCATTGCCAAAATCAAACAGCCATTGTCCGGGATTTTTCATGGATTGGGCTGCTTATCAGCCTCGTTTTCTGGATTCTAACTTCCGGAAGCTTAATTGCGACAAAAAAGAGCGGCCT
>DMQW01000265.1:2577-3950 GCA_003455565.1 Limisphaerales bacterium | reverse complement strand
CGCAGCAAATCGGTGATCATCACGAGTTCGGCGAGTTCCTTCGGGCTGGTTTGCAATTCGTAGGCGAGTTGGGCGTCGCGCGTCGGGTCGCCGTCACGCGGGCGCGTGCCTTTGATTGGGCGCGTGACAATGTGCGAGCCGCTCATGCGCAAAAATTGTTCTGGCGATGACGACGCGATTTCAAATTCACCGCAATCCAGAAACGCGGAAAACGGCGCGGGCGAAACGGCGCTTAACTTTTCAAACATTTCCCAGCCGGAGAATTCGCATTGCGCCGTGAGCCGCTGCGAAAGGTTGACCTGGTAAATATCGCCGGCGCGGATGTAACGCTGCGCGCGTTCGACAGCAGCGATAAAATCAGCGCGGGAAAGATTCGAGATGATTTGTTGCGTTTGTGTGTGACGCTCGCCCTCACCCCAACCCTCTCCCCCAAGGAGAGGGAGAGCCGTTGTCCGTCCATTTGAATTCTCCAGCGTCCCGGCTGCGTCGCCGCGCTTCAAGTTGCCGGAAACCGGCGGACGATTCTCCCTCGCCCTTTCGGAAAGGGAGAGGGCCGGGGTGAGGGTTTTTGAAAGCTGGTTTTTCCAAAATGCCAACTGCTCATTTGCCCGCGATTCTGTGCGCGAACCATCTGAATTTAATCCCGTCGAAACGATGCAAACTTTTCCAAGACGATGGTCGAAGACGACCAGGCTGTCGTAAAAACCGACGTGGCAATCGGGCAATTCCAGATCGTTGACGGCGCGGCGCGGGAGTTTGGGTTCGGTGAAATTTTTCAGGTCGTAACCCCAGTAGCCGAATGCACCGCCGAGCGGAAATGGCAGGTCAATTTCGTCGAGCAATTCAAAGCGCGACATGAGCGCGTCAAGAATGTGCCACGGGTTGCCGAATTGAAGTTGAGAGTTGAGAGTTGAGAGTTGAGAGCCGGCGGAAGTGACTTCACAGCGCGAGCCGAAGGAGCGGAAGGTGAGAAATGGATTGGCGGCGGCGAACGAGTAACGCGCCGACGGCGAATCGAACTGCGATGTGCGTAGCAACACAATCCCGTTTCCGCCCCGAAGATTTTCGACAAGCGATTCGGGCGTGTGCGCGGTGGAAACTTCTTGAATCAGCGGGCGCATTTTTAATCACGCAAACGCCTTGGGCGTGATGGCGGGCTGGCCGGCGCGGCGTTCGTAGTCGCGGATGATTTCGATGGCTTCGTTCACGTCATCGGTAATTTTCAGCAGGTCGAGGTCGCCGGGACTGATGAACTGGTCTTTTTCCAGACGCGTTTTCATCCAGGCGAGCAGGCCTTTCCAATGTTCGCTGCCAAACAGGATGAGCGGAAATTGCGGGATGCGCTGGGTCTGCACGAGGGTGAGCACTTCAAA
>DMQW01000265.1:0-2357 GCA_003455565.1 Limisphaerales bacterium | reverse complement strand
CCGCCGGGCATATAAACAAAGCCGAGACTGTATTTCACGAAGCAGACCTTGCGCGCAAAAAAATAGTGAAAGTGAATGGGAATATTTGAAAAGCGGTTCGAGAATTGTTCGTGCGGGAGTTCGATGTTGAGGCCGATGGATTTGCCGCCCGCGTGCGCCGCGCCTTTGTTCGCGGCTTCCATGATGCCGGGGCCGCCGCCGGTGATGACGGCGAGATTGTGCTTGGCAAGTCCCTTGGCGATGTCCTGCGCGGCGCGGTAGTATTTATCGTCCGGCTTCGTGCGCGCGGAACCAAAAATCGTGACGGCGGGGCCAGCCTGCGAAAGCGTCTGAAAGGAATCCACAAATTCCGCCATGATGCGGAAAATGCGCCAGGGATCCTCGCGAACAAAAGAAGTGGTGGTGTCGCTCATGGTGGAAACATAATCGCAGCAACGGAATGAGACAAGTGTGGGGAATTGCCACAGAGGCACAGAGAACACAGGGTTGAGATTAACAAATCTCTGTGCGCTCTGTGCCTCTGTGGCAAAAAAACAAGCCGGAGAACTTGAAAAATGCCGGGGGCAGTCCAAAGGCATAATTCGTCCAGTTAAGGCGATGGCTTGCGATCCAGTTGTTCCAACATCCGTAATTGCTGCCGAATGTTGGCGGAATAATCTCGAAGGATGAGAATCTGTTTTCCATCAATGGCGATAAGACTGTTTGGCAGATGGGCGAATGGTGCAAGCATCGGAATTGTTTCGGATGGCTTCAGATTTTTCAGATGCACCGTCCGCATCATCACGGAGCTCGAATCCGGCAACATCTCCCAAGGTAGATTGATTTCCGGCGGGGTCTCAACGCTGACTCGGGTGGTGGTAACAGCTTTAACCGCATCATCGCCCGACAACACCATCGCGATACCGTTTTGTGCCAGCACCGTATCCAGCATCTGTAATAATTGAATGCAGCTCAATGGCGAGGCGCTTCGCAAACTAATCCTCGCATCTGGCAGGCTGCCGCGCAAAACAGTTCGCCCCGAACTCGCCGCATAGACTTGCAGCACTTGTTCCAACGGCACACCTTGAAAATTAATGCAGCCCGCCGACAACGTATCTTGCTTCGTATGCTCTGATGGCAGGTCAAAGCTGGAATACGTCCGCTTCAACGGTTTTGACGGAGAGGTGGTGCTGCAACCAACCAGAACCAAAGTGCTGGCCATTACGACTACGGCAAGGAGGTTTCTCATAGAACGAATTTGTAGCGCACCCTTGGTGAATGTCAAAATGAAACAAGCCGGAGAACTTGAAAATTCTCCGGCTCGTTCGTGAATTATTTGCTTACGAGCAACCGAGGCTTTCGCCGCAGTTGAGGCATTTATAGCACGCGCCGTTGCGGACGGTGACGTGGCCGCAGTTCGGACACGTCGGGGCGTCCTGCTGGTTGGTGATCATCGAGGTGAGCGTCAAGGCGCGACGACTGTTGCCGTTGCCGTTTTTAACCTCAAGCATCTCGGTTTCCTCGGCAATCGGCAGTTCCGGCACCGGGCGGTTCACCTTTTTTTTTATCTCTTCCAGCAGGCCGGGCATGGCCAGTTCCGGCTGGGCGCGCGCGATGTTCAGGCTTTCGCGGTAGCCGGAAATAAACTGCAACGCCAGCCAGCGGAAAACGTAGTCGGTGATGGACGAGGCGCTGCGGATCTCCGGATTTTTGGTGAAACCGCTCGGCTCAAAACGCTGGTGCGCAAACTTGCGGGCGAGCGCATCGAGCGGGACGCCGTATTGAAACGCCATGCTGGTGAGCGTGCCGATGCTGTCCATCAATCCGCCGATGGTCGAACCTTCCTTCGCCATCGTGATGAAAAGTTCGCCGGGCTGGCCGTCATCGAACAAACCTACGGTGAGATAACCTTCGTGGCCGGCGATGTCGAACTTGTGCGTGAGCGCCTGGCGCGTGTCGGTCAAACGACGGCGCAACGGCTTGCCCGCTTCGGAACGGAGTTTGAGAACTTCAGCTTCGAGTTCGTGCAGGCGGGTTTCCAGCGCGGCTGTGTCGGCAACCGGCGCAGTGGTTTTATTCGCGCCTTCATTGGTCTTCTTCGTGTTGAGCGGCTGCGAGCGTTTCGAGCCGTCACGATAAATCGCCACGCATTTCAGTCCCATCTTCCACGCCTGAACGTAAGTGTCGCGGATCTCGGCGACGGTGCATTCGTTCGGCATGTTGACGGTCTTGGAAATCGCGCCGCTGATGAACGGTTGCGCGGCGCCCATCATTTTCAGATGCGCGAGATAACCGATGCTGCGCCTGCCCTGATGCGGTTTGAACGCGCAATCGAAGACCGGCAGATGTTCCGCTTTCAAGCCGCTGCCAATGGTCGC
>DMQW01000005.1 GCA_003455565.1 Limisphaerales bacterium | reverse complement strand
GGATGGAGGATGGAGGATGGAGGTCGGGCATTTTTGCCATTTTCAATTCTCCATTCTCTATCCTCGTTTTGTTTCGGTGCGCCGCGAAAGGAAAAACATCAGCGCGAGGCCGGCGACGAAAATGGGCAGGCTCACCAGTTGCGCCGAGGTGAGGCCGGCATGAACGTGGTCGGCCGGATAATCGCCGCGAAAGGATTCGGCGATGGAGCGGAAGACCGCGTAAATTATCAAGTAAGCCGCAAAAATCTGGCCGTCGAATTTTTTGCGGCGGAACAACCACGCGAGAAAAACGTAGAGAATCAGATTCAACAGCGCGTCGTAAATTTCTGTCGGATGCACCGCCGCGCCGTGCGTTTCGTGGTCGGCGGGAAAATGAATTGCCCACGTCAGATCGCACGCGCGACCGTAGCAACAGCCGTTCAACAGACAGCCGATGCGCCCGAAAACACTGCCCAGCGCGACGCTCGGCGCAAACACGTCGGTCATTTTCCACAACGATAGTTTTTTCCAGCGGAAGTAAATGATTCCGGCAATCGTCGCACCAATCAGCCCGCCGTAATAAACCAGTCCGCCGTGCTGGATCATGAAAACTTCGGAGAACGGCTGGCCGGCAAATTCAGTTTTCCAGTAAGTCGTCACATAGACAAACCGCGCGCCGATGATGCTGCCGAGCATCAGCCAGAGCGTGGTGTCGGAAATTATTTCGCTGGCGATGTTCACGCGGCGGGCGCGCAGCGTGGCGGTCCACAGTCCCGCGAGAAACGCCAGCGCCATCATCACGCCATACCAGCGGACGGGCAGCGAGCCGAGATAAAATGCGATTGGATGCATGCGGGGAAATTAAGGTCTGGCGGCGGAAAATGAAATTTGAAACTGCCGCGTCAGTTCGAGTTCGTTGCGACATTGGGGCGGGGAACTTTCGGCAGCGCGTGCGGAATCAGGTTCGGCGGCAGGATGGGCGGCGGCAGCGGCGGCCATTGCGGGACGTGTGCCACGAGGTCGCGCCACGACTGCCGTTCCTGCGGCGACATCTGCGACCAATGCTCGGCGTTCTTCAAAAATTCCGCGCGTTCGGCGGCGTTCATGCCCGCGAACTTCGCGTAGTTGCGCACGCATTGCAGCCGTTGTTGCGGCGGCAGTTGCTCGAACGACTGCAAGGTTTTTTCCATCTGCGCGCGTTCGGTTTCGGAAAGCGTGCCGAGCGTCTGCGATTTTTCCGCCGGGGTGAGTTCAAAAAACTGGTTGAACTCTTCGGAAATTTTCTGCTGCTTCGCGACCACGGCCGGATTGTTCGTCGTCGTCTCAACGTGCGCGAAATAGCGGAGCGCGCGGTCGTTCGCGAGAAATTCCTGCTGCAACGGCGGCGGCAGAATAGTCCACTGCGCGAGTCGCGTTTTGACCAGTTCGCGCAAACTGTCCGGCACCTGCGCGAGCCGCGAATCACGGTCGCCCGGAGATGCGCGCAGCAACGGTGTCAGATACCAGCGCAACTCCGTGGCGCGGAGCCGCAGTTCGCGGTCGTCGGGGGAAAGCGCCTGATACTCGCGCACCTTGGCGAGGAGGCGTTCGCGGACTTCGGGCGGGCGGTTGGTGAGGGAATTTTCCCGTTCGCGCGGCGACATCGCCAGCAGCTCGCGGAAAAAATTTACGGGCGACTGCACTTGCGGCAACGGCGGGATCAGGCTTGTCGCGGCGGGAGAAAATTTTATTGAACCCGGCAGCGGCGGATTTTGCGCGTGCGTCGTGATCACCACCAGCGCGGCGGCCAGACAAAAAATTGACTGGCGCAACCGGCTCATCGCACGTTCAAGGCGAGCAGTTCTTCGTCCGCATGCGCCGGCTGGCTCATGCGCTGGATGGCGTCGAGATTTTCCAGCGCGTCCACGCTCGGCAGCGGCTGCGCTGCGGCCACCATGGCGACATTTTTCGCCAGCGCGATGCGATGCGAATTCGTCTCGTAACGCTGGATGCTCACGCCGGCAAAAACCAAGACGGCGGCGGCCACCGCGACGCGCGGCAAAAGCAAACGCCAGTTCCAATGCCAGGCTGAACGTGCGGACTGCGCGTCTTCGAGATCAATCGCGTTCAGCACGCGGGCGGTGAAATTTGAGGGGACGGATGCGGCGGGAATTTTCGCAAGGGCGTCAGTCAATTGAGCTTCGATGGCCAGCTCCGGTTGCGCACGCAATTCGGCGCGCTCGGCGGCGGATAGTTTCCGACGCCACAGCGATTCGCTCGAATCTGAAGGTTTGTTTTCCATCGCTTCAAATTAAAAACCAAGGGTCGGCCAAAGTTGCAAAATTTTTTAAGGTTGCGGCCTGTTCAAATTCCGCTTCATCCGCTAGATTTTTCCACACCTGCCGCGACTGGTTAAAATCGAGGAAACCGTGGAACTGCCGCAGCCGCGCGCGGCGGTCTGGCCGGTGCTGGCCAAGACGGACTGGATCAACCGCGGTGACTAACCAAAAAAATGCGCGGCCATTGCCAAAATCTGCGAAGCTGCTCTCCGGCTGGATGCTGTTATGCTGTGTGCCGTTGAATTATCCGATGAATGTTGCTGAACAAAAACCGCCGACTCCGAAACCCGTTTTGACCGCCCGCGAACGTTTCGTTCGCGCCGCGCATTGTCAGCCGGTGGATCGTCCGCCCGTCTGGCTGATGCGCCAAGCCGGTCGCGCGTTGCCGGAATACCGCAAGCTCAAGGAGACTTATACTTTCGTTCAGCTCGTCCAGAATCCTGAACTCGCCGTCGAGGTCACGCTCCAGCCGGTGCGCCGGTTCGGTTTTGACGCGGCGATTTTGTTCAGTGACATCCTTGTGATTCCTGAAGCGATGGGGCAGACGTATCATTTCAAGGAAATCGGCGGCGTGGTCATGGATTTTGCGGTGACGAGCAAGGCGGACATCGAAAAACTTTCCGTCGAGCGCGTCGTTGAACGCTTGAGCTATGTGGACAAGGCGCTGCGCTTAACTCGCAAAGAACTCGGCTCCCAGACCGCGCTCATCGGTTTCAGCGGTTCGCCGTGGACGCTCGCCACGTTCATGATGGAAGGCGCGAGTGTTCCGAAATACAGCCGCGCGCTCCAACTGTTCCGCGAAGACTCAAAAACTTATTTCGCGCTCGCAGAAAAATTAACTGCCGCCGTCACCGCGTATTTGCAGATGCAAATCGCCGCCGGTGTGGACGCGCTGCAAATTTTCGACAGCCACGGCGGCCATCTTGCGCCAACGGAATTTCAGGAAGCGAGCGGCCGCTGGATGAGGGAAATTATTTCGCAACTCGGCGGCAAAGTTCCGACCATCGCGTTCTCGCTCGGCACGCATGGCAATTGGAACGATTTGATTTCCACCGGCGCAAACGTCATCGGCATTGACTGGCAAACTTCAATGACAGATGCACGCAAGTTGATTCCCGAAAACATCGGCCTGCAAGGCAAC
>DMQW01000441.1:5555-6102 GCA_003455565.1 Limisphaerales bacterium | reverse complement strand
TCCGCCAGCCGCTGGTTCATGAGCGCGTTCAGTTCCGACCGGCGCTTGAGCGAGATGTCGTTTTCGGTTTCATACATTTTGGGCGCTTCCGCGAGGTTAGTGTTGGATGTTTTCATAAATGGATTCTTTCTTTGTGAGTTGCCGATAAATTTTGTTTTACGTCTGGTTGTGAAACCTGATGCAGTTCACAATGCCTCTTTCAACGAAGCCATATCAATGACGAAGCGGTATTTCACGTCGTTCTTCACCAGGCGGTCGTAGGCTTCATTTATTTTCTGGATGGGGATGAGTTCGATGTCGGAAGTGATATTGTGCTGGCCGCAGAAATCCAGCATCTCCTGAGTTTCTTTGATGCCGCCAATGAGGGAGCCACTGAAATTGCGCCGGCCAAAAATGAGGCTGCCGACCTGAACGGAAAGCGGCTCGGCGGGCAAGCCGACTTGCGTGAGGGTGCCGTCGCGTTTCAAGAGCACGAGGTAGGCGTTGATTTCGTGTTGCGCGGCCACGGTATCGAGAATGAAATGGAAACTGTTGAGATGTTTCTTCA
>DMQW01000441.1:0-5263 GCA_003455565.1 Limisphaerales bacterium | reverse complement strand
AAGACGACGACGTGCGCGCCGAAAGCCTTCGCCAATTTCACCCCCATGTGCCCCAGTCCGCCGAGTCCCACGACGCCGACTTTCTGGCCTTTGGCAACTTTGTTATGGCGCAATGGAGAATAAGTGGTGATGCCAGCGCAAAGGAGCGGGGCGGCGGCGGCGAGATTCAAATTCTTCGGGACGTGCAGCACATAGGCTTCATCGACGACGACGCTCTCGGAGTATCCGCCATAGGTCATGCCGCCGGTGTGTTTGTCCGGGGCGTTGTAGGTAAAGGTCGGGCCTTTTTCGCAGAATTGTTCGAGGTCATCCTTGCAGTTTTCACAAGTGCGGCAGGAATCCACCATGCAACCGACGGCGGCGATGTCGCCTTCCTTGAATTTCTTGACGTGCGCGCCAACTTTCACGACGCGTCCGATAATTTCGTGACCGGGCACGCAAGGGTAGGTGGTGCCATGCCATTCGTTGCGGACGATATGCACGTCCGAGTGACAGACGCCGCAATAAAGAATCTGGATTTGCACATCGT
Organism: Limisphaerales bacterium; assembly: GCA_003455565.1. GTDB lineage: Bacteria > Verrucomicrobiota > Verrucomicrobiia > Limisphaerales > UBA11358 > UBA11358. The sequence continues at coordinate 4,734 of DMQW01000441.1, read as the reverse complement.
GCGCGCCGGAATCACGGCGTTGAAAGTTGAAGGGCGCGAGCGGCGTCGTGGCGTTTTGTGCTGCGTAAGAATTAGTTTTCAAAAAATTGATTCTTTCTTCGTGGGTTGCCGATGAATTTTATTTTATGTCCGGTTATGAAAACCGTGAACCCGGGTAAGGTTGCGTTCCGCGATCAATTCCGCCTCGGCCTTCAGCCAGTGCTGCACATCGTGCCCGGGCAGCGAACCCTGGTTGACATAACTGAAGTAGGCCTTTCTGGCCACTTCGTCCGGTGCTGGCACAAAATCAATTTCATTTTGGTTTAAGCTCGCCGCCGCCGTTGGCCGTGAGGCACTGGCCGGTTTTTGGTTTTTATCCTGGGAGAATTTTTTGTGTTTCATATAGGAAGAATGGGCTGGGCAACGGTCCGTTCGCTATGGGGTGTTCACCCCATTCAATGAAATGGTAAATTTCCAGTCCAAGCTGCTCGGCTGGGCCACGTCACTCCTTCGACTTTGAGTAACCGTGATAAACGAGGGCTTTCACGAATGGGCTGGGCGAGGTCAAGCGGTCGCACCGACCGGAGCCAGATGGTGCGCGGGACTTTGCTCGACAGCTTCCTTGGTTAAATTCACGAACACCGTGGATTCCTCGTAACTAATCCGGTCAACTTTGCTCACTGGTATCTGCACCTCCTTGCCGGTAAACCGGTGCCCGGTTTTGATGACCAATTGACCGATCGCCCAGCTCTGGTCGTCCATCATAAAATCACAGACGTAGCCGATGATTCCATCGCTGGCCTGAAGGTGGTAGCCCTTCACCATTTGCGTGCTGCGCAGATGCGCATCGGCACGTTTGCGCTTTGGATCAATCGCCGCCGCTTGTTCACTCGGCAGAGGTTTTACGGGCAGTTCCAAAATCGGAAAGCCGCTCATGCCCCACAACCCGTCACCCTGCCAGTAGTAGGGCCAGCCATAGTATCGGTAATACTCCTCTTCGTATTGTCGCGACACCGGCTTGTGCAACTCAATCGAAGGGCTGTTCTCGATCTGTTTCCGGGTCAGCTTCGCGCGCAGGACTTTTCCAGCCTGATCGAGGCAGCCGAGCGAATGAGGCGAGAGCAGCACCTGTCGCCCCGTCAACCAAGTTCCCGTGTCCGCGACCAGATAACGCACCGCCCAGTTCTGATCGTCAAAATAAAAATCCTTCACTTGGCCGATTTCGCCATCCGACGCGCCGAGTTTGTCTCCTAAAAGTTGTTTAATGCTTCGTAACATAAATCTGCCTTTCGTGTAAATTGCGTGGGCCGCTACCCGGGAGGGTAACTTTGTCCAGCATTCGATCCATTCAACTGCCAACCCTTGCTACCGAGGGAACACACCCAGCAAAAGCAAGACTATCAGAATAACCAAAAGCAAGCCCAGTCCGCCGCTCGGGTAATAACCCCAACTCCGGCTGTGTGGCCAAGTAGGGAGTGCGCCGAGCAGCATCAGAATGAGCAATACCACTAAAACAGTTCCTAACATAATGTTCCTTTCAATGTGCGAAGGTGATTCGCTTGGTTATCTTCCGTTGTTTTCTCCGCGCCCGTTGCGCTTGTCGTCCTTCCGGTTTTGACCTTGATTCGATCCGGGCGGCGCCCAATTTTTAGGATACTGCCGAACTATCGCCGCATGGTGCTGTGCCGGTGAGTCGTGGAAATCCATCCGCACGGACGGCGAAGCCAGCAGCACGTTAACCGAGACACCACGCGGCGCTGGCCGCGAAACCCACGCGCGGCCTTCCCGGTAAGCGTATTGGTGCCGGCTGCTGCTGTAATAGACCTCATAGCCGGGGTAATAAACGTAGTCGTCTTGCACCACGGCTATAGATGGCTCCGCATAATACCCAGCGCGTGGCCCGTCAACGTAACCCACGCACCCGGTCAGTGTTCCCAAGAGCGCAGCGCATAACACAAATCCAACCTGGTCCGTCTTGAAGAAAAGTTTTTTGACATTCATGGGATGAGAATAATCCAACCAGACGTCAGGCCGCTATGGGGTGTTACCCTACCCGCAGAGTTCAGGAATTCAGGCATCCGGCGGAACCAGCCCGGTCATTGGCCGTGAATTGAGTGCCGGGCGAGGGAGACGGCTGATAATATGTTGTCCGGCTTAACGCGTGAGCAGTTCGCTGACGGATGACAGCGTGGGCACACGATCACAAACCACTTTGATCGAGACCAGGATCGGCACCGACAGCAAAGCGCCCGGCACCCCCCAGAGCCACATCCAGAAGATCAACGAAACAAAAATGACCGCGGGATTGAGCGTGAAGCGGCGCCCGAGCAACACCGGCGTGATGAGGTTCGCTTCCAACAGATGGAACATCAGATACCAGGCGGGCGGCAGGAGGCCTTTCCACAACGTGTCAAAAGTCAGGAGGCCGACCGTGGCCAGCAGGATGACGCCGGCGACGGGGCCAAAGTAGGGAACAAAATTCAGCACCGCCACGAGCATTCCCCACATCGCGGCGTTGGGCACGCCCATGAAGTAGAGGCCCCCGCTCACGACGATACCCAGGCCAATATTAATCAGCGAAACCGAGAACAGGTAATTGGAAATGTTTTGCTGAATCTCACGGCTGATCTCGACCGCGCGCTTTTTGTCGCGCAAGGTCGGCATCACGTGGACGAGTTTCTGCAAGAACAGGTCGCCCGAGGCGAGCAACAGGTAAAGCAAGACCAACGTCTCGCCGATGCCCACCAGCAGGGTTCCGGTCCAGTTAAGGATTGAACGGGTGCCACGGCTGTCTTTGACCTCGACGGTGGGCGCTTGCTTTTGTGCTTCTTTTTTTTCTTCCTCGGTCGCGCCCAGGTTGTTCACCGCCGCCGCCGCCTGGCTGAAGCGTGCGAGACGCGGAAAGATTGTCAGAACCCGTTGCCTCAACTCGGTCATGTGTTGCGGCGCTTCATTCATCCACGTCAACGCCGGGCGGCCTAATTGAAAGAAACCAATCCCGATGGCGGCCACCAGGAGACAAAGCACGACTGCGGCGGAGAGTGCCGGCGGAATGTGGCAATAGGACAACCAACGGATGAGTGGTTTCAAAGTCATTCCCGCCACACAAGCCAGGAAGATCGGCAAGATCACCGGACGCGCAAAATAAAGGAAGGCAATGACGCCGAGCACAACCAGGACGATTTGCACGGGTGTCGTTTTGGCAACTGTTGCGGGGGTGGATGGCGCGGACTGCGTCACTACTTCAACCGTCGGGTCAATGGCGGCAGTAATGGGCTGGGGCGTCGGGTTGGCCTCCATATTTACCTGCCCGTTCGCGCGTGACTTCCTGAACGCGAACGCGGTGCCTTCAGAGTTCTACGGAACATGAGCACGGAAGACCGGGGTTAGACGCGCGAGTTCGGCTGCTTGTTTTCATGATCGTGACTGCGCGAGCGGAACCCCAGCCAGAGGGTGGAAACCAAGCCCGCGCCTTTGAGAATGGTTTGCAGCCAGGAAGTTTTTTTGGCAGCGGGCGCGGGCTTGCCGCGCTGGAAGGCCGCCAGGCCCGCCACCAGCACTGCGGCTGCCGAGGCGATCGAACCGAAGGATTTGGCGCGGTTGGTGAGCGTGCGAACGCCCGCCGTCAGCACGGCCATATCCCCGACCAGTTGGGCGCGATTGAGTTCGCTTTCCGCGATCAACAATTGTTTCCGTGAGGCGAGCGGGTTCATGCGAGGATTTTTTCTAAACATGCGCGGTCCTTTCGGAGTTGTTCGAGGGTGGCGGACAGATTCTGCCAGTCGCGTAGGAGAAGGGTGAGTCGTCGGTAAAGACAAACCCCGGCGACTCCGTAGAGGCCGGTCAGTGTCAGGAGAACCGTCACGGGCGAATATTGCCACAGCAGAACCACGATGGCAGCGGTCACTGTGATTCCAGCGAGCAGACCGAACGCCGCCACACCGAGCGCCAGCAGGATGGCGTGCAGGAGACGCTCGCGCTCCTCCTGCACTTCCACCATCAACAATTCGAGCCGGTTTTCTCCGATGGTCAACAGCCGCCGCGCAAAATGTTTCGAGGTCGTGGCCAGTTGCTTGAAGCTGACGGTGGCTGTTTCCATATTATGATCGGTCGCAGTTGCGGGAGCACCGGCGGGCGATGAGATAGCCGAAAATCGCCCCGACCCCGACGCCGATGGCGATGGCTTGATAAGGATGTTCACGCACGGTTTCGTCGGCAACTTTCGCGCCTGCGACCGCTTGGTCACGGACATTGCCCGCGATTTCCTTGGCGCTTTCCAGCGCGGCGGCGAGACGCTTGCGGGCTGCGCTGACTTTTTCTCCGGCCACGTCGGCGGTGGCGGCCATCAAGGCGCGCGCATCTTCGGCGAGTGTGCCCAGATCATTACTGGTTGCTTGTGTTGGTTGGTTCATATTTTTTTGTTTTTTGTTTGTTTGTGTTTTTTAACGGTAAATTTTCCGCGTCGGCCAGATGGGCGGCTTCCGGCGAACTCGCCACCTTCAGAACCGAGTTTCTTCCGCCGAACGGGTTGGGCACGGTTTCTTTGGCCAGCGGATCGGGCATCCATTGGCCGTCCACTACGAGGCAGTATTCGTAGGTGCCGGGTGCCAAAGCCGTTTCCTTCCACCAGTTACCGACGCCGGAGGAATGCAGCGTCTTGGCTTCGGGCTGCCAATTGTTGAAAGTCCCCGCGATACAAACGGTGGTGGCCGTCGGATGCGTGAATTCAAAGCGAACCGGCACGAGTTGGGAGCC